>JAYRJH010000419.1:0-2579 GCA_041906415.1 Sphingomonas sp.
GACGAGCCGCGCGGGAAGGCTTGTCGCGTCGATCAGCGCGCGTTCCTCGAATACCGTCCGCCCCTTTGTCACCCGCGCGCTGAGCGTGAACCAGTGGGTGGTGACATCGATTTGCGCGCGCGCCAGCGGGTCAGGGTTGATGCCGGCGAGGCCCGGCAGCTTCCATACCGCATCGCGGCTGGCGAAGCCGTCGGGCGGGCGGCGAGCGATGATCGCGCGGGCCTGCGCCACGCTCATCGTGTCGGGCAGCAGCATGGCGAGCAGCGCGGCCTGTTCCGGCGCGAGCGTATTGACATTGATCGTTCCCCGTTCCGCCGCCGGCAGCGCGCAGAGGAACGGGTGGAGGCGGCCCCATGCCTCAGGCGTCATGCCCATGACCGCCCGCAACTCGCTGGGATCGGCCATCAAAGTGCCCGCCGTGCGATAGGCGGGCTGGCCGGAGAGATAGGCCGCATCCTCCGCCCCGCCGGGCTGGGCCGTGTCGTCGCTGTCGATCCAGTCGGCGGCGGCGGCCGCGATCGAGGGGCCGTTGGGCACATCGAGCAGCCGCATCAGCCGCGCGAATTGCTCGATCGCGGGCGTATAGGCGGCATAGCCCCCATCGCCCCTGCGCGAGACGAGCGAGTTGAGATTGAAGCAATTCCCGCCGTCCGCGATCCGCCCCGTCGCCGTGCCGCCGTCCACCGGCAGGGTGAAGGAACGGTCGGCGAGCATCACCCGATCCGGCCGCTGGCGCAGCATCGCGGTGATGCGGACGGTAGCGAGCGTCTCCATGGCCTGCGCATCGGCGCGCGCCTGATCCAGCGCCACGGCATTGCCGCCGAGCCGGGTGGCGAGCCGCAATTTCTCCAGCCCCGCCGCCGCCATCACGGCGATTACCGCGACCAGCAGCAGCACGGTGAGCAGCGCCGCCCCGCGCTCATGCTCAGCGGGCACGGCGCTTGCCCTCATAACCGGCGCCGGCGAGGAACATCTGGCGCAGGATCGTGCCGTCGGCGCGTGTGATCGTCAGTTCCACCGCCTGCGGCAGGGGGGCGCCCTGCGAGCCGTCCCAGCGATCGCTCCACGCGCCGTGGAAGCGATAACGCAACGCGATCGCCCGCACGCCATCGAGCACCGCGCCCGCCGGATAGGCCTCCGCCCCGTCGAGGAACGGATAGCCCGCGCGCGTGATCGCCTGACCGTCAAGCCGATAGTCCACCTTCTGCAACGAGGGGCGCGGCGCGTCGTCGAGGTTGCTCCAGCCGCCGCGCACCAGCCGAATGGTGTTGGCGGTGCCAATGAAGGCCGGAAGCGTCACGCCGCGTTCGTCGCGCGCAGGCCGATCCACCGCCTGCGCAAGATCGGCCGTGAGGATCGCGTTCAGCCGCTCGATCGCGCCGATATCGTCCAGCCGCGCGCCCATCGCCCCCTGCGCGCGGATGCTGAAGGAGAGGAGCGCCACGCCAGCCGCCGCGATCATGCCGAAGATCAGCAGCGCGATCATCACCTCCACCAGCGTGAAGCCGCGCTGGTTCACGGGCCGTCCTCCCCTTCCGGCGGGCGGATCATCGTGATCCGGCCGAGCGCCTGCCCGTCCTTGCCCGAGACCGTCACGTCGATCCGCATCACATCGCCGTCGCCGATCGCGCGCACCTGCCGCACCCAATGCCAGTCCCGACCGCCGTTGCGCTCGTTGCCTTCCGCCTTGCCGGGGGCCGGCGCGGCGGCATCGGTCATCGCCTCCACCGCGACGTTGCGCGCCACCATCTGCGCCAGCAGCGTCGCGTCGAGCGTGCCGGTCGAGCGGATCGTGGCACCTTCCAGCCGCACCAGCGCCAGCGCGGCGAGGCTGAACACCGCCAGCGCCACCATGATCTCGATCAGGGTGAAGCCGTTGGTTTCCCTAGCCATCGACGCGCACCGCGCCCGTGGCGTCGATCGTCACCGTCGCCCGCGCGCGCTCCCGCAGCAGGGAGATGGCGGCTGGGCGGTCGGCCATGCCGGTCGTGTCGAAGATGACGCGCAAGCGGCCGGGGAGCGTGACGGCGGTGCCGCCCGACCATTGCGACACGGTCAGCGGCTTCTCGTCCATCGCCACCCAGCGCCCCGCTTCCCAGCGATCGAAACCATAGCCCTGCGGCGTCACCCACACGCTCATCGGCCGCGCGTCGACGATCGCGCCATCGCGCGCGGCGCGAACCCGAAGGGCGAAGCGCGTCGCCTCGTCCGTCACGCGCCCGCGCGGATCGGGCATCGCCAGCACCGCCGCCGTCGCCGCCAGCGCGATCACGGCGACGACGACCATCAGCTCGATCAGCGTGAAGCCGTGTTCGGCGGAACGCACGCGGGAATCGGAGCCGCGCTGGCCGGGATGCCTATTGCCAGGAACCGATATCGGCATCGACGCCTTCGCCGCCTTCCTTGCCGTCCGCCCCGAGGCTCCACACGTCAGCAGCGGAATGTTTCCCGGGCGAGGCATAGAGATACGGACGATTCCATGGATCGTTCGGCAGCTTCTTGAGATAACCGCCTGATTGATAACGCGCCGCATCCACGCCCTGCGGCGCCGCCACCAGTGCGCCCAGCCCCTGCGTGCT
>JAYRJH010000010.1:0-18585 GCA_041906415.1 Sphingomonas sp.
GCAATATTTCCAGTATCGCTGCGCCCTGTGTCACGCCGTGCGTGGCGCCGACGCCTCCTCCCATTACGGCCCCGACCTCACGCATCTGATGAGCCGCCGCCTGATCGCGGCCGGGATGCTCCCCAACACGCGCGGCAGTCTCGCCGGCTGGGTGCAGTCGCCGCAGGCCGCCAAGCCCGGCGCGCTGATGCCGGACCAGAAGCTCAGCGGGCAGCAACTCAACGACGTGCTCGCCTATCTGGAGACGCTGCAATGACGCCCGCCGCCTTCCGCACCCCGGAAAATCGGCGAGGACACCCCCGAACTGCGCGCGCGCCTCCACGCGATCTGGGCGACCGAGCCGGGGTGGAAGGGGTGGTTCACCACCGTCGATCACAAGGAGATCGGCATCCGCTACATCGTCACCGCCTTCGTCCTGCTCGTATTGGGCGGGATCGAGGCGCTGGCGATAAGGCTCCACGATGCCCGAACTCGGCCTCAGCCCGGCGCAGGCCGCGATGCTCGCCGACTATCTCCACACCCTCGACAAGCCATGACCCCGTAACCTCTCCGGTTGCGCGCCCGCGAGCCGCTGCTCATTTTCCCTCACCCGTCATGCACGTCACGGTCACTTTCACAACCTGAACTTGTCTCGCGCGGCGGTCATATTCCACGGCCATCCGGCGATGGATGCTCGCGATCGCCTTGTCGGTGGTGGCGTCCGCGCGGCGATGCTCCTGAAGAGCGCGCATCGCGAGGAAATCCTTCTCGTCGATCATCACCTTCTCCTCTCGGTTTGCCGCGACCGGGAGACGGACGATCCCAATCTCCCAAGAACTTTCTTCGAGGAAAGACGTTTGGCGAAGGCGGCTTGTTTCGCGCGACCGGGGAACAAAAAATAATTCAATATGTGCGTCGGGATAACATATGTACTTGTCCCCTTTCGGGACAGAGCATGACTCTTGCGGCCGCGCCTTTCGTTCGGGTGGCCATTAATCGGTTTTCTCGATGACGGCCGGTGCCGATCCGCCGACGGCGGGCAGACAGGCGGAAGAAGGCCTCGGCGGGAACATCGTCCTTTACGGGGCGCTCGCCGCCAATGTCGGGATCGCGATCGCCAAATTCGTTGCGTCCGCGATCACCGGCTCCTCCTCCATGCTGACGGAGGGCGTCCATTCGCTGGTGGACAGCGGCAACCAGATCCTGCTGCTCTACGGCCAGTCGCAGGCGCGGCGTCCGCCTGACAGGGCGCATCCGTTCGGCTACGGCCGGGAGCTTTATTTCTGGGCGTTCATCGTCGCGATCCTGATCTTCGCGGTTGGCGCCGGCCTGTCGATCTACGAGGGGCTGGCGCATGTGCGCAGCCCGGAGCCGCTGCGCGATCCGACGGCGGCCTATATCGTGCTCGTCGTCGCCGCCGTGCTGGAAGGAGCGTCCTGGGCGATCGCCGTGCGCGCGTTCGACCGCCAGCGCGGGGAGCGGCGCTGGTGGGATTCGATCCGCCGCTCGAAAGACCCGGCCGGCTTCATGGTGCTGTTCGAGGACAGCGCCGCGCTGATCGGGCTGGCGATCGCAGGCGCGGGCATCTGGGCGAGCCATCGTTACGGCGATCCGCGGCTGGACGGGGTCGCCTCGATCGCGATCGGCGTCATCCTTGCCGGCGTCGCAATCCTGTTGGCGCGCGAAGCGAAGGGGCTGCTGATCGGCGAAAGCGCGGACCCGGCGATCGTCGCCACCGTATGGCGACTGCTCGACGCGCGGCCGGAGATCACGGCCGTCAACCATGTGCGGACCATCCACACCTCGCCCGATTCCGTGTTCGTGGCGATCAGCGCGGATTTCGCGGACGACCTGCCGATGGGCCGCGCGGAAACGCTGATCGAGACGCTGGAGGCCGAGATGAAGGCCGCGCTGCCGGAGCTTGCCTCGATCTACATCCGCCCCGAAAAGCATGAGGATGCGCTCGTCCAGCCGATGCCGCGCGCGGAGCCTTAAAGGGGCATCACGCGCCCCGTCCCAATATCTCCCGATAGAGCGAGATATAATCGTCCGCCATGCGCTCGACGCTGAATCGCTCCACCACGGTGCGGCGCACCGCCGCGCGATCGAGCGTATCGACGCGCTCGATCGCCTGCGCAGCTTCGGCGAGATCGTCGACCAGGAAACCGTTGACGCCGGGCTCCACGATCTCGCTCATCGATCCGCGCCGCCGCGCGATCACCGGCGTGCCGCACGCCATCGCCTCCACCACGGAAAGGCCGAACGGCTCGTCGAAGTTGATGAGGTGGAGCAGCGCGCGGGCATTGCCCAGCGCCTCCTGCCGCTTCCGCCCGCCGACCGGGCCGTGGAAGACGATCCGCCGCCTGTCGAGGAGGGGCGCCACGGATCGATCGAAATAGCCCTGGTCCTGGATGACGCCGTAGAGATCGAGCCTGCGTCCGGCCGCCACGGCGACCTCGATCGCCTCGGCCGCTCCCTTGTCCGGGTGGATGCGGCCGAAGAAGAGCAGATCGCCACCGCTCTCCGGCTGGAAGGGGAAGTCCCCGATCGGGATGCCGTGGTGGATCGTCGCCGCATAGCGCAGGGCGGGGTGCCGGTCCGCATCGCTGATCGCGACATAATGGACGCGATCCTGGAACGGCACATACATGGGGAGGATGCGATCGGACGAGAAGCCGTGGATCGTGGTGACGATCGGCGTCCGCGTCAGGCGCGCGAAGGCATGGGCCGGGAAATCGGCCTGGTTGTGGATGATGTCGAAGCGTCCGGCCTGCTCGAACAGATAGGCGAGATGGCGATATTCCCACACTTTCGCGTCGATCGCGGGGTTTTCGTTATACGGCGCCGGCACCACGCCATCCAGCTTCGCGCGGGTCACGCTGTCCAGCGTGGCGAACAGCGTCACGTCGACGCCGCGATCGACCAGCGCCTCCGTCAGCAGGCTCGTGACCAGTTCCCACGGGCCGTAATGCCGGGGCGGCGTGCGCCACGCGATCGGGGCGAGCATCGCGATCCGCATGTCAGGCCTCCCCGATCAGGCGCAAGACAAGGCCCTCGTCCGGCGCGAGCGTTCCGTCCGTCGAGGCCCGCACGAGCGTGGAGGCGATCGGCTCGCCCACGCGGGCGCCGGGCGGAAGGGCGATCCGCCGCCGCTGTTGTCCGAAGTTGAGCGCCACCAGCAGCCTGTCGCCGCCGTGGCCGCGGACATAGGACAACACCTCCTCCTCCCCCTCGACGAGCGAGAGGTCGCCGATCGCCAGCGCCGGATACGCGCGCCGCAACCGCAGCAGCGCGCGATAGAGCGACAGCATCGAGCCGGGATCGCCTTCCTGCGCGGCGACGTTGCGCTCCACCCAATCGGGGTTGAGCGGCAGCCACGGCTCGCGCGTGCTGAAGCCGGCGAAGGGCGAGGCGTCCCACGGCATCGGCGTGCGCGAGCGGTCCCGCCCGATGCCGATGCCGGGCTGGCGAAACTCCTGTGGATCGCGGATGCGGTCCGGCGGGATCGGCACCTCGCCGATGCCAAGCTCGTCACCCTGATAGAGCGTCGGCGTGCCGCGCAAGGTGAGCAGCAGCATCGCCGCGACCCGCGCCTGCGCCTCCCCGATGCGCGCGGCGATGCGCGGGGCGTCGTGGCTGCCGATCACCCAGTTCGGCCAGCCGAAAGCCGGAAGCGAGCCTTCATAGGCCGCGATCATCCCGTGCAGCGCGGCGGCGTTCCAGCTTTCCTCGATGAGCTGGAAGTTGAACGGCAGGTGCACCTCCGGCCGATCGGCGGTTCCATACCAGCGCGCATGGCGCTCGTTGGGCAGGAATATCTCGCCGATCAGCAGGCGATCGCCGTAACGGTCGGCCAGCGCGCGCAGGTCCGCCGTGATCTCATGCGCTTCGGGCTGGTCGGTCGAGTGGAGCTGGAGCACGCGATCGCGCTCCGTCCGCCCGGGTCGCCATTCGGGGTTGAGCGGATTGTCGGGAAAGGCCGCGTCCTTCACGATGTGCCACAGCACGTCGATCCGGAAGCCGTCCACGCCGCGATCGAGCCAGAAGCGCAGCACGTCGCTCATCGCCGCGCGCACTTCCGGGTTGCGCCAGTTGAGGTCCGGCTGCTCCTTCAGGAAGGCGTGGAGATAATATTGGCCGGTCGCCTCGTCCCATTCCCAGGCGGAGCCGCCGAAGTCGCTGATCCAGTTGTTGGGCGGTCCGCCGCCCGGCGCGGGATCGCGCCAGATATACCAGTCGCGCTTCGGATTGTCGCGCGAGGAGCGGCTTTCCTCGAACCAGCGATGCCGGTTCGACGTGTGGTTGGGGACGAAATCGAGGATCAGCTTCAGACCCGCCGCATGGACGGCGGAAACCAGCCGATCGAACAGCGCGAGATCGCCGAAGATGGGGTCCACGTCGCAATAATCGGAGACGTCATAGCCGAAGTCGGCCATGGGCGAGGGATAGATGGGGGAGAGCCAGATACCGTCCACTCCCAGCGAGCCGAGATAGTCCATCCGTTCGATGATGCCCGCGAGATCGCCGATCCCGTCCCCGTTGCTGTCCTGAAAAGAGCGTGGATAGATCTGATAGATGACGCCGCGCTTCCACCATGGGGCAGGGGCGGGCGTGGCGATGTCTTCCGGTTCCGTGCTCAAGATCGCGAACTCCGTCATTCTGTTCCGGGAGAGGATGGGGCGGCCGCTTGCCGGGACGCGGAGATCGATCCGTCGGGATGCGCGCGCGGCCGGAATGTCTCGCCCGCGGCGGTGAGCGGCGAGGGATCGCGATCCGACGCCTGGCTGATCCTGATTGCTCATGGTTTCTCCCGCAATGCATCCCGGCGTGAACGATCGGGGAGGGCGCTCTGTTTCGTGCGCGTGCCGATCGGCCTTTCGCCATGTCCTGTCGGCGCGCCGGCGGAACCCGATCGCCCTTTCGCCTCTTTTCGAGTGGAAGGAGATCGCCCGTGTCAGGTCCAGCCGAGCCGGCCAACATCGCCGATGCCCATACCGAGCAGCCCGGCCTCGCCGGGCGAAAGGCCGCCGTCACCGGCGGCACCACCGGCATCGGCCGCGCGATCGCGGTGCTGCTGGCCGCCGAGGGCGCGCGGGTCTTCGTCTGCGGACGCGATCCGGAGCATCTCGACGATGCGCTGGCCCGCATCCGGCAGGTAGGAGAGGGAGACGGGATCGCCGTCGATCTCGCCCGGCGCGAGGAGGTCGACAGGTTCTTCGATGCCGCGCAAGGGTATCTCCGCGGCCTGGATATCGCGATCATCAACGCCGCGATCCCGGCGGAGGGGCTGATGGACACGACCGCCGAAGACACCGATTATCAGATCGCGGTCGATTTCACCGCCTATCTTACCAGCACGCAAGCCGCCGTCAGGCTGATGAAACAAGGCGGCGATATCATCCTGACCGGCTCCATGGCGGCGGATTGCCGGAGCGGGGGCAATTCGATCTATGTCGCCGCGAAAACCGGGATCGAGGGCTTCGCCCATTCGCTGCGCCAGGAGCTGGCCGAGCGCGATATCAAGGTCGGGCTGATCGAGCCGGGCTTCACCGGCGCCGATTTCCAATATCCCGATTATCCGCCCGAAAAGCAGCGCGCGCTGATCGCGCGGCAGGAGATGCTGCGGGCGGAGGACATCGCCGTCGCGGCGCATTTCATGCTCACCCAGCCGCGCAGGACCGCCGTATCCTTCATGCGCGTCGAAACACGGCGGAAGCATTCATGAGCGGCTATGCGGTGGACCGGCTTGTCCTCGTGCCGGACGATATCGATCTTTCGCGCTCGCCGCTGGCGGGGCATCTCGATGCCGAAACCTATGTGCTGGGCGCGTTCAATCCCGGCCTGACGCGGCTACCGAATGGCAACCTGCTGATGATGGCGCGGATCGCCGAGGCGCTGCGCGAGCCTGTCCGCGACGGCAAGATCCATGCGATCCGCTGGGAAGCGGGATGCTATGTGCTGGACGGCTGGCCGCTGGAGATGGTCAACACGGCCGATCCGCGCAAATTCCTGCTGCCGGGCGGCGGGTGGAAGATCATGGCGCTGACCTCGCTTTCCTGGCTGTTGCCGGTAGAGCTGACGCCGGACGGGCTGGAGGTGATCGCGATCCATTACGACCGTGCGATCGCGCCGGCGGGAAGCTGGCAATGCTATGGCGTGGAGGATGCGCGGATCAGCCGGGTGGAGGGGGAATGGCTGATGACCACCTGCTCCGTCAGCCCGGAGCGGCATTCCACCACGCTATACGTTTCGGACAACGGGCTGGACTGGCGCTTCGACGGCATCGTGCTCGATCACCAGAACAAGGACATGCTGATCTTCGAAGGCCGGATCGACGGGCAATTCTGGGCGCAGACACGACCGCTCGGCGATCTTTATTTCGCGTATCCGCCGGGCTGCGAATGGCGCGCCGGCCCGTCGATCAACCTGGCCGTCTCCCCCGATGCGCGGCATTGGCGGCCGTGCATCAGGCCGGGCATCCGCCCCCATGCCGACACGGTCGCCACCGCGCGGATGGGCGGGGGGACGCCGCCCATCCGGGTCGATGAAGGCTGGCTGTCGCTGTGGCATGGCGTGGAGCCGAAGGAGATCGTCGGCATCTACCGCACCTATTGGTCGCTGCTCGACGCGCAGGATCCGTCGCGGGTGCTCAAGACCGGGCGGATGCCGCTGATCGAGGCGAACCCCGCGCTGACCCGGCCGATCGAGCATCAGGTCTACGTCCGCGACGTGGTGTTCACCACCGGAATCGCGGAACTGGACGACGTATATGTCGTCGCGTCGGGCGAGGGCGACCTCGCCTGCCGGATCACGCATATCCCGAAATCGCGCTTCCGCCTGACATGAGGCAACGCGCCAACGGGGTGGACCCTCCCGGCGTTGCCGTCAGGCGGCCAACTCGCCGAGCGGACTCTGGATATCCACCACAAGCCCGTCCGCTTTGTATCGCGTCCTCACCTTGCTGGCGCCGCCCAGCCCGCGCGCGATCAGGCGCGAGCCGAAGCCCTTGCGCCCGGCCTTTTCGGGCGTGGGGCCGCCATATTCCTCCCAGCTGAGGCGGAAGGCGCCGTCCCCGATCGACCAGCGCAGCCGGACACGCCCGGAGCGGACCGAAAGCGCGCCGTATTTCACGGCGTTGGTGGCAAGCTCGTGCAGCGTCAGCGACAGGGCGACGGCGGCGCGCGATCCGATCTGGCAATCCGGGCCGACGGCCTCGATCTGATGCCGGCCGTCATGCGGCTCGAACGAGCCCTCAATCACCTCGCGCAGCGACGCGCCCGTCCATTCCTTTCGCAGCAGTATGTCATGGGCATGAGCCAGCGCGGCGAGCCGCTCGTCGAAAACCCGAAGTGCCCGCGGTTCGGCCGCGCCGTGAAGGGTTTGCGAGGCGATCGCCTGCACCAATGCCAGCGTGTTCTTGAGGCGGTGGCCCAGTTCGCCGTTCACCAGCGCCAGATCGGATCGGGCATGCACCTTGCCGGTCGTCTCCACGACGGTGTCCAGCATCCCGCCTATGGACCCGTCCGCAAGATGCAGCGGGCTGTAGCAAAAGGTGAAATAGGCCTTTTCCGGCTCGCCGGTTCGATTGATGACCAGCGGGAAATCCTCGATATAGGTCGGCTTCCCCGCCAGCGCCCGCTCCATGATCGGGCCGATCTCATCCCATGCTTCCGCCCAGACCTCGCGGAAGGAGCGACCCAGGGCTTCCGGCTTCGCGCCGAGTATGGGGCGGAAGGCGTCATTGTAGATCGTGGTGAGGTCCGGCCCCCAGGCGATGGCCTTGGGGAAACCCGAGTTCAGTATCTGCTGGACGCCGATGCGAAGCTCCGTCGGCCATGCGGCCTTCGGGCCGAGCGGCGTGGCGCTCCAGTCGAACGCCTCGACGCGCTCCGCCATGCGCGGCGCGGCGCGGAAGCCCGGCCCGTCAGGCTCTCCAGCCATGCCCGGGGGATCGAGCTGCTTTTCGTCGGATGCGCCGCTGCCCATTCCTGATTCCTCGAAAGGGATTGTTCATGGAACGGTGGCATTGTCAATTTGGGGATGATCCGAAGCGGCGGCAGGGCATCGCCTCGCCGCCGCCGGTCCTCGCGCGGCTCAGCTTCCGCTGCCTCGCGCGGCGATGTAGCGGTCCACCTGCTCCTCCAGCACGTCGAGCGGCAGGGAGCCCTGGCCCAGCACGGCTTCGTGGAAATCGCGGATGTCGAAGCGGGGGCCGAGCTGTGTTTCGGCGCGCTTGCGCAATTCGGCGATCTTGAGCTGGCCGACCATGTAGCTCGTCGCCTGCCCCGGCCAGTTGAAATAGCGATCCACCTCACGCGCGATATCGGTGTCGGAGACCGAACTGTTCGCGCGGAAATAGGCGATCGCCTGCTCGCGCGTCCATCGCTTCGCATGGATGCCGGTGTCGAGCACAAGCCGGATCGCCCGCCACACCTGCAGCGAGAGCATGCCGAAGCGCGAATAGGGATCCTTGTAGATTCCCATCTCGTCCGCCAGCCGTTCCGAATAGAGGCCCCAGCCTTCCGCATAGGCGCCGTAGCCGCCGAATTTGCGAAACTTCGGCAGGCCGGTCAGCTCCTGCTGCCGCGCGATCTGGAAGTGGTGGCCCGGCGCGCCCTCGTGGCTGGCGATGGCGTCTACCTGCACCTTCTGCGTCTGGTTCATGTCGATCAGGTTGACGTAATAGATGCCCGGCCGCGAACCGTCCGCCGAGGGCGGGTTGTAGAAAGCGGTCGGCGCGGTCGCCTCGCGCCATTTCTCCACCGCGCGCACCTCAAGCGGCGCCTTGGGCAGGACGCTGAAGAAGCGCGGGGCGACCGCCATCACCGACGCGATCACCGCGCGGGCATCGCGCAGATATTGCTCGCGGCCGGCTTCGGTGTTCGGATATTTGAACTGCGGATCGGTGCGGATATGGTCGAAGAACTGCTCCAGCGTCCCGTTGAAGCCGACCTGCTTCTTGATCGCCTCCATCTCCTGCCGGATCGCCGCTACCTGGCGCAGGCCGATCTCGTGGATCTGATCGGCGGTGAGGCTGGTGGTGGTCGACGCCTTGAGCCGGTCCGCGTAATAAGCGGCGCCGTTGGGGAGGCTCCATGCGCCGAAATTGCCCTTGGACAGGGGCTCGATCTCGTCGAGCGCGGCGATCAGCGTGTCATAGCCGTGACGGAACGGCCCGGTGAGCGCGGCGCGGGCATCGGCAAGCAGCTTCGCCTTCACGTCGGCCGGCGCATCCAGGGCGGCGACCTTCTTCGAAAAATCCGCCAGCAGCGTCGAATCGGGGCCGCCGTCGAACGGCGCGCCGGTGATGATCTTGCGGGCGTCGTTGCGGGCCGGCGCGAAATTCACCTTGTTCGGCACGATGCCGGCGGCGGCCTGCGCGCGCATCGTCGCCACCACCTCCCGCATCACGCGATCGGTGTCGCGCAGGCGCGCGATATAGGCTTCGGCGTCCGATACGTTGTCGATCTTGTGGTTGTTGATGAGCAGCACCGGAATCTCCCCCGCCGGGCTGCCGTTGGTGGAGACGGGGAAGCGGAGGTTGCGGAAGCGGAAGGATTCGCGCGCGCGCGCCGCCTCATATTCGAACAGGCGGTAGCTGACCCGCGCGCTCTCGCCGAGCTGCTCCGGCCGGAAGCGTTCGTGCATCTCCTTGAGCTGCCGCTCCGTCAGCGCGAGCTGCCGTTGCGCGGCGGCATCGGTATAGTCGTCCAGCCGGTCGTAATTGGTCTTGAAGCCGAGCTGCGTCTGCTGCTCCGGGCTGAGCGCGACCTGCTCGTCGAACGCATGATCGAGGAATTGCAGCAGCGCCGCATCCTGAACCCCGGCCTTCGCCACGGGCGAGGGCGCAGGCGCCGCCGCCTGAACGAGCGGCGTGGTGGAAAGCAGCAGCAAGGCCAGAACGGTGCGCATCCAAATCTCCCTGTATATGCGCGCGCTTGTCGCCCGTTCCCGCGTCCGATGCAATCGCCGAGGATTATCCGCTCGCCTGCGGGAACAGCACCACCAGCTTGTAATCGGGCCGCTCCGGCGGGACATAGGTGTGCTGCTCATAGCCGACCGGGCCGTCGAGCGGATGGAGGAACGTCCGCGGGCCGCGGAACTCCGCGATCAGCCGCCGCGCGCGATCCTCCCAATCGGGCAGCAGGGCGCGGGCGGCGGGAGCGGTGAAGGCGTAGCGCAAAAGATTCTTCTGCTCGCCCCGGCCCAGCCAGCCGGTGAACAGCCGCTCGGCGGCGGCGTTCCAGCAGCAGGCGTTCCACAGCTTGTCCAGGCCATAGGCCGGATGCTCCACCGCAGCGATCAGCGCGCGCAGCGACGACGGCGCTTCCGACGCCTGCTCCGCATGGGGAGCATCGGGATCGCGCCGCCCGGCCAGCTCGAACAGATAGGCGCGCTCCGCCGGGGTGAGCGACAAGGCGGCCGCGAGGCGGGCGAGGGCCTCTGGCGAAGGGTGGACGTCGCGGCCCTGCTCGATCCACGCGCACCATGTCACGCCCATGCCGGCGCGGGCGGCAAGCTCCTCGCGCCGCAGCCCGGGCGTGCGTCGCCTGCGCGTCGGCATGTCCGGCGCCACCCGCTCGCGATGCGACCGGATGAACCGCCCCAGCAGGCGGCGTTGTTCCTCATCGTTCATGGGCCTACGGATAACAGGATAAACAGACATATTGTAATAGGCTGGATAGCTGCCATCCGCCGTGACAAGGAGGATGAACATGACCCGTTTGCACGATGCCGTTGTCCAGGATCAGTTCGGCCCGCGCGCGGATGCCTATGTCCAAAGCGCCGTCCATTCCGGCGGGGCAGACCTCGACGCGCTGGAGGCGCTGGCCCGGCGGGAGTCGCCGCAGCGCGCGCTCGATCTGGGGGCTGGCGGCGGCCATGTCTCCTATCGGCTCGCGCCCCATGCGGGATCGGTGACGGCGGTGGACCTGTCGCCGGAGATGATCGCGGCCGTCGCGGGCACCGCGGCGGCAAGGGGCCTGTCGAATATCGAAACCTGCGTGGCCCCGGCCGAAAACCTGCCGTTCGCGGATGGCGCGTTCGATTTCCTCGCCTGCCGTTTCTCGGCCCATCACTGGCGCGATTTCGAGGGCGGACTGCGAGAGGCGCGGCGCGTTCTCCGGCCCGGCGCGACCGCGATCTTCATCGATGCCGTGTCACCGGGGCAGGCCGCGTTCGACACGCATCTCCAGGCGGTGGAACTGCTTCGCGACCCCTCGCACATCCGCGATTATACGAGCGCGGAATGGGAAGCGGCTCTGGCGCGCGCCGGGTTCCTGACGCGCAACCTGATGCTCCGCCGCCTCCGCATGGATTACGAGACCTGGGTGGAAAGGATGCGGACGAGCGCCGCGCATCGCGAGGCGATCCGATCGCTTCAGCAACAGGCCTCGCGCGAGACGGCGGCGCATTTCGGGATCGAGCCGGACGGTTCCTTCATGCTCGATACGATGCAGATCGAGGTTTCGGCGGCCTGAAGGATAAGGCTCGCCTGCCGCGCCCCGATCGGCGATAGCACGCTCATGTGTGTTTTGGCGTTCGCATGGAAAGCGCATCCGCGCTGGCATCTCGTGATGGCGGGCAACCGCGATGAACTGCACGATCGGCCCGCTGCCCCCGTCGCGCGATGGGAGCAGCCCCGCCACCTGATAGCGGGACGCGACCTGAAGTCCGGCGGGGCATGGGCCGGCGTTTCCGAGGAGGGGCGCTTCGCCGTCGTCACCAATTTGCGCGGCTTCGGTGGCCCGGACCCGCTCCGCGCCTCGCGCGGGGCGCTGGTGAGCGATCTGCTTGCCGGGCAGGGCGCGCATGCCGACCCCGACGAGGTGGCTTATGGCGCGTTCAATCCGTTCAACCTGATCTATGCCGATCGCGAACGCGCGACATTCCTGTCGAACCGCCCGGAGCCGATCCATGGGCCGTTGGCCCCCGGCCTTTACGGCCTGTCCAACGGCGCGCTCGATGAACCCTGGCCCAAGACCTTGCGCGTCAAGGAATTGCTGCTCGACTGGATCGTCGAGGACGCGGCCGAGCCTGCCGCCCTGCTCGACGGGCTGGGGGAGGATTGCCTGCCCGATGCCGGTCTGCGCCCATCCGCTCCGTCCGACGTGCCGCAGGAGCCGACCCTGTCGCCGGTGTTCATCCGCAACCCCGTCTACGGCACGCGATGCAGCACCGTGGTGGCGATCGGCGTGGACGGCCGGGGCACGATCATCGAGCGCCGCTATTCATCGGCGGCCGAGGTGTCGGGCGAGACGCGGCTGGAATTTTCCTGGGCCTGAATGCCAGGTGCCGGCATGGCGGTCGCGATCGATTTCCGTCCGCCGATGGCTCCCTCGCGACAAGGGGACTTCATCAGCGCGCGTCGGGCATCTACGATCTGCGCGATGCTGACCTGTTTCAACCTGCGCAACGCGAGCGCTGCGGCCGCGATCCTGATCCTGTCGGGCTGCGCGGGCGGCAACTACCGGCCCGTGAGCGACTCGCCGGTCCGGATCGGCAGGCCCTATACGGTGCGCGGCACCACTTATGTGCCGGCGGCCGAGCCCGCCTATGACATGCTGGGCTATGCGAGCTGGTATGGCGGCGAATCCGGCAACCGCACCGCCAATGGCGAGCGGTTCCGCCCGCGCTGGGTCACTGCCGCCCACACCACATTGCCGCTGCCGACCTATGTCGAGGTGACGGCGCTCGACACCGGGCGGCGGATCATCGTGCGGATCAACGATCGGGGGCCGTTCGTGGCGAGGGGGCGTATCATAGACCTGTCGCGCGGGGCGGCGGAGCAACTGGGCGTCAGGGCGCAGGGGCATGTCCCGGTCCGCGTGCGCCGCGTGGAGCCTTCGGAGAAGGACCGCGCGCGCCTTCGCGCCGGCAAGCCGGCGGCCCCCCTCGCCCCGCTGCCGCCGACGGCGCTGGCGAACCTGCGCGCGCAACTCGCGGCTGGCGAGGCCGCCGGCATGGCGGCCGGGCAGTTTTCGGGCAATGCCGGAGATAACCGGGACGAGTGATCGGGAGCGGGCGTGCCCCTAATCCCGCAGCGCGATCGTCGGAATATCCGCTGCATATCGCGGGCGGCGGGTCCGGCCGCGCATCCGGCGCAGCAGCGGCGCCTCCACCAGACGATGCGCGGCGAGGCTCAGCACGAGCGCGCCGGCGATGAGGAAGGCGAAGCAAAATAACCTGTGCGCCGCTGTGTCGATGCCGCACCGGCTCCAGAACTGCCAGGCGATGCCGATGCCCATGAGGTGGAAGAGGTAGACGCTGTAGGACGCCTCGCCGAGCGCAGCCAGCCACCCCGGCACCGATCGCGGTCGCGCTTGCTCCCAGCTCGCAAGCCCGGCGACCAGCAGGGCGGAGGGGATGCCGTAGGCGAAGCGGGCGAGATCGCCATAGCCGTCGATCCGGCCGGCCGCCTCCATCGCGCCGACCGCCAGCAGCATGGCGGCGGCGGCGAACGCGATCCGGCCGCCGTGCCTCATCCACCCCGCGCCCACGGCGAGCGCCGCGATCATGCCGAACAGGAATTGCAGGTTGAACAGGCTCGTCAGGCGGGGGACCCCCGGACCTGCCGCCAGCCCCGCCGCCTGCGCGATCCCCCAGCCCAGCCATAAGGCAAGGCACGTCAGGCCAAGCGCGCGATTGAGGATCAGCAGGGCGAAGGCGCAGTAGAACAGCATCTCGTGCTGCAAGGTCCAGGCGACGCCCAGCAGCGGATCCCACGCGGTCGGCAGCAGGCTGGCGGAAAGCGCGACGCGCGCGGCCGTCACCTCCTCGCCGTGGTTGGGCAGCATCATCGCCGCCGTAGCGGCCAGCGCCACCCAGTAGATCGGCATCAGCCGGGCGAAGCGCTGCCACGCATAACGGCGGATCGCGGCCGAATGGCCGATATCGCCCCTGTGGACGTGCAGGATGATGAAGCCGGAGAGGACGAAGAACAGATCCACCCCCGCATGGCCCGGCTGCGTCGCCATGGTCAGGCCCGACGCGCCCGCGACCTGCGAGACGTGCCGCGCGGCGTGATAGGCCACCACCGCCAGGGCGGCCACGCCGCGCAGGGCCTGTATCCCCTGAAGCTTGCGTGGTGTCGGCGCGGCCATGCGCAGGGCCTAGCGCGATTTCCTTAAGGGCCGGTGTTTCCGCCGGGCTGGCGCGGGTTCGCCCGTGCCCGAGCGCGGTGCATAATAAAATAATGCCATGACACTGATGGGTGTGATTTTCAAATAATCGATCGCCATTTTTGTGCTTGCGTTTCCTTCGGTGCGCCGCCTTAATGTTGCAATGCACAAGCGGCCCGACGGCCGAGGGAGGAGAAGCGCTTGCCCTTCCATGAGATGTTTGAGCCTGATGGTTCTATCCGCGCCTGCTATGCGGAAGTGCGCAACTGGGTGGAGCGGACCGGGATCGCCGGGCTCAATCGCAGGATGGATGAGGCGGAAGCGATATTCCGGCGGATCGGCATCACCTTCGCCGTCTATGGCGAGGGCGGGGACCCGGAGCGGCTGATCCCCTTCGATCTGCTGCCGCGCATCTTCACCGCGCAGGAATGGCGGGTGCTGGATCGCGGCATCCGGCAGCGGGCGCGGGCGCTCAACGCCTTCCTCCACGACGTCTATCACCGGGGGGAGATCGTGCGGGCGGGGATCATGCCCGCCGACATCATCTACCGGAACCGCGCCTATCTGGCGGAGATGGCGGGCTTCACGCCGCCGGGGAAGGTCTACAGCCATATCGTCGGCATCGATATCGTGCGGACGGGGCCGGACAGTTTCGAGGTGCTGGAGGATAATTGCCGCACGCCTTCCGGCGTCTCCTATATGCTGGAGAACCGGGAGATCATGACGCGCATGTTCCCCGAATTGTTCGGACAGGGGCTGGTGGCGCCGGTCGATACCTATCCGGCGGAACTGCTCAAGAGCCTGAAGGAAGTCGCCCCGCCCGCATGCAAGGGCGAGCCGGTGGTGGTGGTGCTGACGCCCGGCTCGCTCAACAGCGCCTATTACGAGCACAGCTTCCTTGCCGACCTGATGGGCGTGGAGTTGGTGGAGCCGGCTGACCTGTTCGTGGACGAGGACCGGGTGTGGATGAAGACCACCTACGGCCCCAAGGCGGTGGACGTGATCTATCGCCGGATCGACGACGAATATCTCGATCCGCTGGCGTTCCGGCCGGACAGCCTACTCGGCATCCCCGGCATCTTCAGCGTCTATCGCAATGGCGGGGTAACACTCGCCTCCGCGCCGGGGGCAGGGATCGCGGACGACAAGGCCGTCTATGTCTACGTGCCGGAGATGATCCGCTTCTATCTGGGTGAGCGGCCGATCCTCGACAACATCCCCACATGGCAATGCGCCAAGCCCGACGATTGCGCCCATGTGCTGGAGAACCTGCACGATCTGGTCGCGAAGGAAGTCCATGGATCGGGCGGCTACGGGATGCTGATCGGTCCCAAGGCCACCCGCGACGAGGTGGCCGCCTATGCGGAGCGCATCCGGGCCAATCCAGGGGAGTTCATCGCGCAGCCGACGCTGGACCTGTCCACCGTGCCGACGCTCGGCCCGGCGGCGGTGGTCGGGCGGCACGCGGACTTCCGCCCTTATTGCCTCGTCGGCAAGCAGATCAGGCTGGTGCCGGGCGGGTTGACCCGCGTGGCGCTGACCGAAGGGTCGCTGGTGGTGAATTCCAGCCAGGGCGGCGGGGTGAAGGACACCTGGATATTGCAGGACTGACGCGCGATGCTGAGCCGGACCGCCGAGAATCTGTTCTGGATGGCGCGCTACATGGTGCGCGCCGAGGCCACCGCCCGCCTGCTGACCATGGGGCAACGCATGACGATCCTGCCCGGTGCGCACCATCGCGACGAATGGCGATCGGTGGTGCGTGCGTCCGGCGCGGAGGATCATTTCCCCGAGGAGGTGCCGATCACGGAAGGCGATGCGATCGGCTTCCTGATGCTCGATCCCGCCAATCCCTCCTCGATCCGCTCCTGCCTGCTCAGGGCGCGCGCCGCCGCCAAATCGGCGCGCACGATGCTGACGCAGGACATGTGGGAGGCGCTGAACGAGGGCTGGCGCCAGCTCGACAGCTATGATGTAGCGGAAGCGCGCCGCCAGCTCCCAGCGCTGATCGACTGGGTGAAGACCCGCGCGATGACCTTTCGCGGCGCGGTGGACAGCGGGCAGCTACGCAACGAGGGCCATGATTTCCTGAGCGCCGGTTCGGCGCTGGAGCGCGCGCAGATGACGTTGCGGCTGCTCGACGTGAAATATTACGTGCTGCTCCCCGAAACCGAGGTGGTCGGCGGCGGGCGGGACCATTATCAATGGACCTCCGTGCTCTATGCGCTGTCCGGCGCGCGGGCGTATCACCATGTCTACGGCGGCAGCTACACGCCGTGGCAGATCACCGATTTCCTGATGCTCAACCGCATGTTCCCGCGCAGCGTGGCCTATTGCTACGGCCAGCTTGCCTATCGGCTGGAGCGGCTGGCGACCTGGCACGACGCGCGGGGGCAATGCCATGAGACGATCGGGAAGATGGTGGCCGATCTGGGCCGGCTCGACAGCGGCGAGATTTTCCGCGCGGGCTTGCACGAGACGGTGCAGGGCGGCCTGAAGATGACGAACCGGCTGGGCGGGGACATAGCCGGCACCTATCATTTCGGCTGAAGGAAGGACGCGTTCCATGAAGCTGCTTGTCCGCCACCAGACGGTCTATCGTTACGAGGCATCCGCCGGGCGGGTGGCGATGCTGCTGAAGCTGATGCCGGTGGACACGCCGTGCCAGACGGTGCTCGACTGGCAGGTGAGCGTGAACGACGCCCCAGTCCGCAACTTCCGCCGCAACAGCTTCGGCGAGATGGAGGCGGTGTGGATCCGCCACGACCAGCTCGACAATGCCGTGGTGGTCGCGGAAGGGCTGGTGGAGACGCAGGAGACGCACGGCGTCATCGGCAAGCTGAACGAGCAGGTGAACGCGCGCTATTTCCTGCGCTCCACGCCGCTGACGCAGGCCTCTCCCGCGATCGCCGGAATGGCGGCGGCGGCGGAAGGGGAAGGGCCGCTCGCCCGGCTCCACGCGCTCTCCGCCGCGGTTGCGGACGCGGTGGCCTATCGCCCTGGCGTTACGACCGCGGCGACCACGGCCGCGGAGGCGCTGGCGCTGGGGGCGGGCGTCTGCCAGGATCATGCCCAGATCTTCATCGCGGGCGCGCGGGAGATGGGGATACCGGCGCGCTACGTCTCCGGCTATCTGCTCGCCGACGAGGGCAATGTGCTGCACGAAACCCACGGCTGGGCGGAGGCCCTGGTGCCGGAGCTTGGCTGGGTCGGCTTCGATCCCTCCAATCGCATGTGCGTCACGGAGAATTATCTGCGCGTGGCGAGCGGGCTGGACGCCGATGCGGCGGCGCCGATCCGTGGCTCCGTCACCGTGTCCGGCGGTATCTGGATTGACGCGGACGTGCGGATTGCGCAAGCGGAGGAGGGGCTGGAGGAACAGCAGTTGCAGCGGCAACAGCAGCAGCAGCAGCAGCAGGGATTGGCCCGGTCGTCCGCCGCCCGGACCTGACCGGGGCGGGATCGGGGAGCCGGACGGGCGATGACCTATTGTGTGGCGGTGCGCGTTGACCGGGGGCTGGTCATGCTGTCCGACACCCGCACCAATGCGGGCGTCGACAATATCGCGCGCTTCCGCAAGACCTTCACTTATGGCGAGCCGGGCGACCGGGCGATCGCGATGATGTGTTCCGGCAATCTTTCGATCACGCAGGGCGTCAAGACGATGCTGAGCCGCGCGATCAAGGATTCGGCGGTCGATCCCGATGTGGAGACGATCCTCAACTGCGCCACGATGCACCGCGTCGCGCAGCTCGTGGGCGAGGCGATGAGCGCGATGCAGGGGCGCTATCGCAGCACGATCGAGATGCAGGGGGCGGCGGCGGACGCCTCGATCCTGATCGCCGGCCAGCGCAAGGGCGGCAAGCCGCGCCTCTACATGATCTATTCCGCCGGCAATTTCATCGAAGCGACCGAAGACACGCCATTCTTCCAGATCGGCGAGCATAAATACGGCAAGCCGATCCTCGACCGCATCGTCCGCCGCGACACCAGCCTGGAGGATGCGACCAAGGCGGTGCTGGTGTCGATGGATTCCACGCTGCGTTCCAACCTGTCGGTCGGCATGCCGCTGGACCTGACGGTGATCGAGCGCGACGCCCTGGATTTCCGCATCCGCACCCGGATCGAGGCGGATGACGAGGAATTCCAGCACATCTCGCGCGGCTGGTCGGCGGCATTGCGCAAGGGCTTCGAGGATTTGCCGAACCCGCTGGCGGGGTAGACGCGCGGCGAGGAGCTGGGGGCGGCACCCGATCACGATTGGCGATGTCTTGTTCCCGCGAAGCGCGGAAGATGGTCGGGGAGAGAGGATTCGAACCTCCGGCCCCTGCCTCCCGAAGGCAGTGCTCTACCAGGCTGAGCTACTCCCCGACACGGAGCAATCTATCGGTCAACGGCCCGTTTTCCGGGAGGCCTACCGATCGCTGGAGGCGCGCCTATAACCAGCGGATTCACGGCGCGCAAGCACCTATTCACATCGGCGCGC
>JAYRJH010000011.1:0-15767 GCA_041906415.1 Sphingomonas sp.
CCGAGTTCTGGAGCGCGCGGCCGCCGGAGACGATGATCTTCGCGGAGGTGAGCTCCGGACGCTCCGACTTGGCGATCTCCTGCCCCTCGAAGGTGGAAAGCCCCTTGTCGCCGGTCGAGCCGACCGCCTCGATCGTGCCCGAGCCGCCCTCGGTCGCGGTCTTCTCGAACGCGGTGCCGCGCACGGTGATGACCTTCTTCGCGTCCTTCGTCTGCACCGTCGCGATGGCGTTGCCGGCGTAGATCGGGCGCGTGAACGTATCCGGCCCCTCGACCGACAGGATATCGCTGATCTGCATCACGTCGAGCAGCGCGGCGACGCGCGGCGCGATGTTCTTGCCGTTGCTGGTGGCGGGCACGACGAAAGCGTCGTGGTGGCCCATCAGCTCGACGACGAGCGGCGCGACATTCTCGGCCAGCGCATGCGCATAGGCCGCGTCGTCCGCGACATGCACCTTGCCGACGCCCGCGATCTTCGCGGCCTGATCGGCCACCGCACCGACGCCCTGCCCGGCGACCAGCAGATGAACCTCGCCCAGCTTCGCCGCGGCCGTCACCGCGGAAAGCGTGGCATCCTTGACGGTGGCGCCGTCATGTTCGACCCAGACAAGCGTCTTCACTTCGCCACTCCCATCGCCTTGAGTTTCGCAACCAGCTCGTCGACGTCCGCGACCTTCACGCCGGCGGTGCGCTTCGGCGGCTCGACCACCTTCAGCGTGGTGAGGCGCGGGGCCACGTCCACGCCATAATCGGCCGGGCTCTTGGTCGCCAGCGGCTTCGACTTGGCCTTCATGATGTTCGGCAGCGAGGCATAGCGCGGCTCGTTCAGGCGCAGGTCCGTCGTGACGATCGCCGGCAGCTTGAACGAATCCGTCTCAAGCCCGCCGTCAACCTCGCGCGTGACCTTCACCGTCTCGCCCGACACCTCGACCTTCGAGGCGAAGGTGCCCTGGCCCCAGCCGAGCAGGCCGGCGAGCATCTGGCCGGTCTGGTTGTTGTCGTCGTCGATCGCCTGCTTGCCGAGGATGATGAGGCCCGGCTGCTCCTCGCCCGCGATCTTCGCCAGGATCTTGGCGATCGCCAGCGGCTCCGCCTTCTCGTCGGTCTGGACGAGGATCGCGCGATCCGCCCCCATCGCCAGCGCGGTGCGCAGCGTTTCCTGGGCCTTCGCCTCGCCGATGGAAACCGCCACGATCTCGGTCGCCACGCCTTTTTCCTTCAGGCGAATGGCCTCCTCGACCGCGATCTCGTCGAACGGGTTCATCGACATCTTCACATTGGCGAGATCGACGCCCGAGCCGTCCGCCTTCACGCGGGGCTTCACGTTATAGTCAAGCACGCGCTTGACCGGCACCAGCACCTTCATCGGCTGCATCTCCATTGGCGCTATTTCGAACAGTGGGTTTGCTAATGCCGGAGAATCCGCCCAAGTCCAGCCCAAACATCCTTTTCCGCGGTATGGGCTGGCGCGGAAGTGCGGCGGAGCGATGGGGCCGCGGCCGCGTCATCGGGCCGTCCACGCTGATTTGTAGGGGGATTTTCTGATATGAGCGCCGATCGATGGCGCGGCTTCATCGCGCCATCGATCGGGCTTTGTTCGTCCCGCGAGCAGCATGGCCGCCCGCGTGCGGATCAGGCCGCCTTCTTCACTTCCGCGACGATCTTCTTCGCCGCATCGCCCAGGTCGTTGGCCGGCACGATGGCGAGGCCGGAATTGGCGAGGATCGCCTTGCCCTGCTCCACGTTCGTGCCCTCGAGCCGCACGACCAGCGGCACCGAGAGGTTCACTTCCTTCGCTGCCGCCACGATGCCTTCGGCGATCACGTCGCAGCGCATGATCCCGCCGAAGATGTTGACGAGGATACCCTTCACCGCCGGATCGGAAAGGATGATCTTGAACGCCGCCGTCACCTTCTCCGTGGTGGCGCCGCCGCCCACGTCGAGGAAGTTGGCCGGGAACATGCCGTTCAGCTTGATGATGTCCATCGTCGCCATGGCGAGGCCCGCGCCGTTCACCATGCAGCCGATATCGCCGTCGAGCTTGATATAGGCGAGGTCGTACTTCGACGCCTCCAGCTCCATCGGGTCCTCTTCCGTCTCGTCGCGCAGCTCGGCGAGATCCTTGTGGCGGAACATCGCATTGCTGTCGAAGCCGACCTTGGCGTCCAGCACCATCAGCTTGCCGTCGTCCGTCACGGCGAGCGGGTTGATCTCGATCTGCGAGGCGTCGGTGCCGAGAAAGGCGTCATAGACCTTCGAGGCGAGCTTCTCGGCCTGCTTGGCGAGATCGCCGGTCAGGCCCAGCGCGTTGGCGACGGCGCGGCCGTGGTGCGGCATGAAGCCGGTCGCGGGATCGACGTCGAAGGTGTGGATCTTCTCGGGCGTGTCGTGCGCGACCGTCTCGATATCCATGCCGCCCTCGGTGGAGACGACGAAGGCGACGCGGCCCGTGGCGCGATCGACCAGCACCGCGAGGTAGAATTCCTTCGCGATATCCACGCCGTCGGTGATGTAGAGGCGGTTGACCTGCTTGCCGTGCTCGCCGGTCTGCACCGTCACCAGCGTGTTGCCGAGCATGTCGGCGGCGGCGGCGCGCACTTCCTCGGCCGTCTTCGCGAGGCGGACGCCGCCCTTGGCGTCGGCGGGCAGCTCCTTGAACTTGCCCTTGCCGCGGCCGCCCGCGTGGATCTGCGCCTTGACGACGTAAAGCGGCCCCGGAAGCTTCTTCGACGCCTCGACCGCTTCCTCGACGGTCATCGCGGCATAGCCGGCGGGAACGGGAACGCCGAACTTCGCGAGCAATTCCTTGGCCTGATATTCGTGGATGTTCATGGGATGCGTGGCCTCACCATAAGGGGAACGCGCGGCCTTAAGCACACGGGCGCGCAGGAATCCACCCCAACGGCGACGGGCTGGCGCCAGTTTCGCATTTGTTCTAACCGAAGTGTGTGACGCCGCTTCCTTGCCCCGCGCTTCATGCCAGCCATTCCGGCGTGTGGATCGCGCACGGGGAGGAGGTGCGCGCGATCGGACGCGGGGAGGCGATCCGCATCGCGGCCGACACGCCGGTGATCCTGCTCAACGCGCCCCTGATCGGGCAGCGACTCGGTTATGGCGAGCTTTCGGGGCTGGACCTGCTGGAGCTGTTCGCCTTCCTGCGGCCCGCGCGCTTCATGGTGCCCACCCCCAGAGGGCTGGCCGCTGCCACCGGGCTGGAGCCGCCGGAGAGCGACGCGGCGGTCGCGCCCTTCCTGCTGGAGGCGGCGGCGCGGCTGCTCGCGATCCCCGAGAGCGACTGGCCCGAGCGCGAGGGGGCATGGACCGCCGCGCAGACCTTGCTCCGCCTTCGCTGGCCATGGGCCTCGCTGCTCGCCGACCGCATCGCCCGCCCGCGCGAGGGGGAGCGCTGGCTCTTCTCGCGCCTGCCCGAATGGGAGGAGGCCGCGCCGCGCCCGGTGCCGCGCACGATCGCGCTGGATAAGGATATGGTGCAGGATCGCCTCGCCGCGCTCACCGGCGCGGCGCGCGAGCCGCGCCCCGGCCAGCGCGCCTATGCCGATGCCGCCGCCGACGCCTTCGCGCCCCGGATCGCGCGCGAATCCCCTAATCTGGTGCTGGCGGAAGCCGGGACGGGGATCGGCAAGACGCTCGGCTATCTCGCCCCCGCCTCGCTCTGGGCCGAGCAGGCGCGGGGCGCCGTGTGGATCAGCACCTATACCAAGGCGCTGCAGCGTCAGCTCGCGCATGAGACCGCGCGGCTGCACCCCGATCCCGTCGTGCGCAAGACGCGGGTGGTGACGCGCAAGGGGCGGGAGAACTACCTCTGCCTGCTCAATCTGGAGGACGCGCTGCAGGGCGGTTTCTCCGGCCGGGCGGCGATCCTCGCGCAGATGGTGGCGCGCTGGGCGGCCTATAGCGCGGACGGCGACATGGTGGGCGGCGACCTGCCGGGCTGGCTGGTCACCCTGTTCCGCCGCAACGGCACGGCGGCGCTGACCGACCGGCGCGGCGAATGCGTCTATGCCGGCTGCCCGCATTACCGGAAATGCTTCATCGAGCACGCCGCGCGCGCATCGGTGGAGGCGGATATCGTCATCGCCAATCACGCGCTGGTGATGGTCAACGCCGCGCGCGGGCGGGAAACCGCGACCCGCCCGACGCGCTACGTGTTCGACGAGGGCCATCACCTGTTCGACGCGGCGGACGCGATGTTCTCCACCGCGCTGACGGGACAGGAGACGATCGAGCTGCGCCGCTGGGTACTCGGCCCCGAGGGCGGCGGCCGGGGGCGGCGGCGCGGTCTGGCGGCGCGGCTGTCCGACGTGGCGAGCTATGACGAAGCAGGCGGCCGCGCGATCTCGGATGCGGTGACGGCGGCGCAGGCGCTGGCGGGCGACGGCTGGCTGCAACGGCTGGGCGAGGGCGCGCCGTTCGGCCCGGTCGAGGCGCTGCTCGCGGCGGTGCGCGGCGTGGTCTATGCCCGCGCCGAGCAGGAAGGCGACGCGGGCTATGGCCTCGAAACCGAGATCGCCGAGCCGCCGCCGGAACTGATCGAGGCGGCGGGGCCGGCCGCGCAGGCGCTCGACGCGCTGTTCCGCCCGCTGGTGACGCTCGGCAAGCGGCTGGAAGCGGTGCTGGCCGAGGCGCCGGACTGGATGGACGGGCAGGCGCGCGCGCGGATCGAGGGCGCGATCGCCTCGCTCGGCTGGCGCGCGGAGACGGTGGCGGCGTGGCTGTCGCTGCTGGCGCGGGTCGGCGGCCCGGCGGACGCGGATTTCGTCGACTGGCTGGCGGTCGACCGGATCGAGGGGCGCGAGTTCGACATCGGCCTCCACCGCCACTGGCTCGATCCGACGCGGCCCTTCGCGGAAGTGGTGCTGAAGCCGGCGCACGGCGCGCTCGTCACCTCCGCCACGCTCACCGCCGGCGGCGACTGGAACACGGCGGAGGCGCGGGTGGGCGCGCCGCACCTCTCCATGCCGCCCGAGCGGTTCGAGGCGGCCAGCCCGTTCGATTACGCCGCCAGCGCCGAGGTGCTGATCGTGACCGACGTGAAGCGCGGCGACCAGGCCGCGCTCGCCAACGCCTATGCGCGGCTGATCGAGGCGGCGGGGGGCGGCACGCTCGGGCTGTTCACCGCAATCCGCCGCCTGCGCGGCGTCCATGCCGCGATCGCCGACCGGCTGGCGCGCGCCGGCCTGCCGCTCCACGCGCAGCATGTCGATCCGATCGACACGGGGACGCTGGTCGATATCTTCCGCGACGATCCGCACGCCTCCCTGCTCGGCACCGATGCGCTGCGCGACGGGGTGGACGTGCCGGGCGATTCGCTGCGGCTGGTGGTGATGGAGGGCGTGCCGTGGCCCAAGCCGAGCGTGCTCCACGCCGCCCGGCGGCTGGCGGGCGGCGGGAGCGCCTATGACGACCGCATCGTCCGCGCGCGGCTGGCGCAGGCGTTCGGGCGGCTGATCCGCTCCGCGCGGGATCGCGGGGCGTTCGTATTGCTCTCCGCCGCCATGCCCTCGCGCCTGCTCTCCGCCTTCCCGCCCGGCGTCGCGATCGCGCGCATGCCGCTGGACGAAGCGATCGCGCGGGTGCGGCAGCGTCTTTCCTCCGGCGCGCGTCTGAGGCATGAGGCGGCTCCCGACGCGATAATCCGAAGCAATGGAGTGTGACCGCCCGTGAAAACGCTGACGCTGCTGCGCCATGCCAAATCCGGGTGGGACGATCCGGTCGCGCGCGATTTCGACCGGCCGCTCAACGCCAAGGGCCATCGCGCCGCGCAGACAATGGGGCGCCAACTCAAGGCGCTGGGGCTGCGCTTCGATCATGTCGTCGCCTCTCCCGCCGTGCGCGTGGTGGAGACGATCGGGGAGGTCGCCGCCGGCTATGGCGGGGCGCTGGACCCGGCGTGGGACCGCAGGCTCTACCTCGCTTCCTCCGCGACGATCCTCGACGTGGTGCGCGAAACGCCGGCGGATGCGGAGCGGCTGCTCCTGATCGGCCATAATCCGGGGCTGGAGGATCTTGTCCTGCTGCTGGTGCCGCAGGGCGGCGACCTGCGCGAGGAAGTGGAGGAGAAATACCCCACCGCCACCATCGCCGAGCTTTGCTTCGACGTGGAGGATTGGGCGGATGTCGCCCCGGGCCGCGCCGTCCTCACCCGTTTCATCCGCCCGCGCGACGTGGATTCCGCGCTGGGGCCGGATCAGGATTGAGATCGCTGTCGAGCCCCCCGAAGCGGCAGGGGGTCGGTTTGAAATCCGGGTCAATCGACGGCGCTGGCCGAACCCGCTACCAACTCGCCCCGTCGCATTTGACGACTGGCACCGTCTCGAGCGAACCGGGCGGCAGCATGCGCGCGTTCACCCCCATGCGGTCATACGTTTTGTCCACCGGCGTCCAGAACATCACGCAACCGCAATGCTTGCAGCGGTGGATTTCGAGCATGCGATCGCCGCGCATATAGATGTCTGTCTGTCCCGTCATCGTCACCATGCGCGGAGAAAAATACGCCCACAGTCCCGCCGTGCGCCGGCAGATGCCGCAGTTGCAGTCCGCCACCTCGGCCAGCGTTCCATCCACCGTGTAGCAAACCGCGCCGCAATCGCAGGAGCCTTCCAGCATCACCGTCTCCTTCACCAAACACCGGCATTTCAAACCGACCCGCTGTCCCTGAAGCGGAGATGCCTTGAAGGGGTGCTATTTCCCCAATTTGCCCTTCAACGCCGCCAGCGCGCTGAACGCGCCGCCCTTTTCCTCCTGCCCTTCCTCCACCACCCCGGCCTCGCGCAGCGCCTCCGCAGAAGGGATCGAGCGCGAGCGCCATGGTTTCCGCCGCCGCCTCGCCCAGATCGATCGCGCCGCTTTCCATCTCGATCGTGTCGAGCGCATCCTCGCCCAGTTCGATCTCCTCGCCCGATTCGCCCGGCGGGACGAAACGCAGCGCCACCGCTTCGTCGATGCGCGCCGGCACGGGATCGCCCGTCGCCACGCATGCCTGAGTCACCTCGGCGGTCACGCGGCCATCGGCGCGGATGCCGGTCATGTCGCGGCGGATGGCGAAGCTGGCCGCCAGACGCCGGATCGCGATCAGCCCGAATCGGCCCGCGAGCCTGCGGCGTTCCTCCTCATTCGCCTCGATCTCCACCGCGCGCGGCTCTCCGCCGATCGAATCGAGCCGCTCGGGACGGGAGAATTCGGGCGCGGTCACGGCAATTCTCCCCGGTCGAGCGCATCGAGCGGCACCGTCTTCAACGCGGCGTGGAAGGCGATCAGGCGATCACGGACATGCGCCAGCGCCTGCGGGGCGGGCGCCTCTCCGCGCCACAGGTTGCGCACCAGCGCCGCGTCGAGATCGCCGCCTTCCACACCCTCGCGATAGGCGCCGAGCCGCCCGCCCAGCATCCCCATCATCCGCCCGACCTGCTTTCCCACCACCATGTCGCCGAATCCGATCTGGCGCACCTGCGCGTCCATGTCGTCGATGAAGCGCTCGGTGAGATGCGTGCTCATCTGCACGGCGGCGGGATCGTCGTCCAGCCGCATCAGCACGAAGGCGGTGACGGCCGCCACCATGTCGAAACGGCCGTCCAGCGTGTCCGGCACAGCGCCCGCGAGATACCAGTCCGGCTCCCGCGCGCGGGCCACCACCGCGCGGTAAAGCGGCATCGCGGCGTCCGGCGCCGGGCGTTTGCGGAACCTGTCGAGAAAACCCACGCTTGCAGCCGTCCTTGTATCGTCGTTCCGCCCGGCATATTGAGGCGTTCGCGTGCGGACGCAACGTGCCGCGCAATTTCTGTTCGCGGAGTATCCATGCGCCACCCCTTCCTGATCGCCGCGCTCGCCGCAGGGATCGCGCTCGCCGGCTGCACCCCGCTGCGTTCGCATCAGGGCTATATCGTCGATGCCGATCTGGTGAATTCCATCCAGCCGGGGATCGACAATCGCGATTCGGTGCTCGGCACGCTTGGCCATCCCACCTTCGCCGCGCAATTCGGCCAGGGGGACTGGTATTATATCGCGCGCGACAGCCGCAACCTCGCCTACAAGCTGCCGAAGGTGAAGGATCAGCTGACGATGGAGATCAGCTTCGACAGCAAGGGCACCGTCACGGCGGTGCGCAAATCCGGCGTGGACCAGGTGGCTTCGATCAGCCCGATGAAAAAGACGACGCCGACGCTGGGCCGCAAGCGCGGCTTCTTCTCCGAACTGTTCGGCAATATCGGCGCGGTCGGCGCGGCCGGCATGGGCGGGCCGATGGGCGGGCCGCGCGACACGCCGTAATCACCTTTCTTGTTCCTGACCGGCGCGTTCGCAGGCCGTTCAGCCGGAGGACGCGATAACCCTTTTCGTGACGACGCGGCATCCGTGCCGCGCCGCCGCCCGAAAAGGAGAATAACGATGCGTAAGTTGATCCTGGGCGCGCTGATGGCCGCCACCGCCTTCCCGGCGGCCGCCTCCGCGCAGACCTATCATCAGGATCTGCGCCGCGACCGGCAGGAGATCCGTCACGAAAGGCAGGAGGTCCGCCGCGACCAGCGCGATCTGCGCGACGCGCGCGGGCGCTATGTGGAAGATCGCAACCGCGCATGGGGCCGCGACGACTGGCGCAGCTGGCGCAACCAGAATCGCACCCTCTACGCGCGCGGCAACTGGAACGCGCCGTTCCGCTACCAGAGCTTCCGCGCCGGCGCGCGAATCGCGCCCGCTTATTACGGCCAGCGTTACTGGATCGTCGATCCGTGGCGCTATCGCCTGCCCCCCGCGCGCCCGAACACGCGCTGGGTGCGCCATTACAACGACGTGCTGCTGATCGATTATCGGCGCGGCGTCGTGGTGGACGTGATCCGCAACTTCTACTGGTAAGCACCTTCCCGGCCGCCGGCGCGACATGCGGCGGCGGCCGGATCATGCTCAGGCGGCAGCCTGCCTCACCTTGACGATCGTGAGCGCGCGGCGATGCCCGTCGCGATCCGGCCACAGGATCGACTGTCCCTCGCGCAGTCCGATCAGCCCCGCTCCGACGGGCGTCAGGATCGAAACCCGCCCGGCGGAGATATCCGCATCCTTCGGCCAGACGAGCCGCACGGCACGCTTCGCCCCGCTCGCCTCGTCGATGAACTCCACGTCCGCGTGCATCGTCACCACGTCCGGCGGAATCCGCGCGGCGCTGTGCATATGGGCGCGCGCGATCTCCTCCAGCAGCAGCGCGCTGACCTGCGGCAGGCGCTCCTCCGCCCCCATCGCGAGATCGGCGAGCCGATCCGCTTCGGTATCGATCATATGGATGGGCGGGCGTGCGCTCGCCTTGCTGCTGGTCATGGAATCCGCTTTCCGAAATTGAGATGCGCGTGCCGGCGCGCCGATGGCCTGATCGTTGCCCCGGGTTCGGGGCGTGAAGCGCCGGAACCCGGGGCTAGACGCCCGCGAGAAGCTGCCCCCCATGGCGGCGGAAGCGGAAAAGACGGGCGGAGGCCTGCATCGCGCGATGATGTCCCCCGCGCGGCCCCGAGTCAAACATCACGCCCGCCGGTGGCTGCGCATCGCGAAGCTGGAGTTGATGCGCGTGACGCCCGGCAGCCGCGTCAGCACGTCGCGATGGAAAGCGGCGAACTCCTCCATCCCCGCGATCTGCACGCGGAGCATGTAATCGCCCGCGCCCGTCAGCAGATACCATTCGCGCACTTCCGGGTGGCCGCGCAGCGCATGTTCGAAACGGACGAGATAATCCTCGGTCTGCCGCTCCAGCTCCACCTGCACGATGGCGACCGTCCCCTCATCCGGCGCGCTTCCGGCAAGGATCGCGGTATAGCCCCGGATCGCGCCCGATCGTTCGAGCAGCTTCACCCGCCGCAGGCAGGCGGAGGCGGACAGCCCGACCGCTTCGGCCAGCGCGCTGTTGGTGATGCGCGCGTTCAGGCGAAGCTGCGTCAGGATGCGGCGATCGGCTTCATCGAAGGCGGACATGCAGGATATGCCAATTAGCGAAAGATCCTGCCTGATACTCGCGCATAACGCCGCATTGCACGACAAATCGGCGAATGATTCGAATGTATCGGCATTATCTTGTCGGACGGAGGATGCCATATGGCGCAAGCCGACTGCCCGGCCGGATCGAGTCGGCTGACGATCGATCTCGGCGCGATCCGCGCCAATTACGCGCGCGTCTCAGCCATCGTCTCGCCCGCGATCTGCGGTGCGGTGGTGAAGGCCGACGCCTATGGGCTGGGCGTCGTGCGGGTCGCGACCGCGCTGCACGCCGCCGGATGCCGCACCTTCTTCGTCGCGCAATTGCAGGAGGCGGCGGCGCTGCGCGAGGCGATCGGCGCGGACGGCCGCATCTTCATCCTCAACGGGCTCGATCCGGGGTGCGAAGGCTGGTGCGCGGAACGCGGCTTCCTCCCCGTGCTCAATTCGGCGAGTCAGGTCGAACGCTGGCGCGCGCTGGCCCGCGCACGCAGCGAAAAGCTGCCAGCCGCGTTGCAGATCGACAGCGGCATGTCCCGCCTCGGCCTCGATCCCGATGCGGTGACGGCGCTGGCATGTGACCCGGCCTTCGCCGAGGAGGTGGAATTGCGGCTGCTGATGACGCACCTCGCCTGCGCGGACGATCCGGCGGACCGCGCCAATGACGCGCAGCGCGCACGGTTCGAGGCGGCGCGGGCGCTGTTTCCCGGCGTTCCCGCCTCGATCGCGAACAGCGGCGGGGCGTTCCTCGACGGCTTCCATGGGGACGTCGCGCGGCCGGGGATCGCGCTCTATGGCGTGCGGCCCAACGCGCTGGCGGGCGGCCTCCGCCCGGTGGCGGCGCTTGCCGCCCGCATCATCCAGGTTCGCACGATCGCGGCCGGGACCGGCGTGGGCTACGGCCTCGACTATATCGCGCCCAGGCCACGTCGGATCGCCACCGTCGCCATCGGCTATGCCGACGGCTGGCCCCGCCACCTGAGTAATGCCGGCGCGGCATGGCATGCGGGGCGGAGGCTCCCCATCCTAGGCCGCGTCTCGATGGACAGCATGACGATCGACATCTCCGCCTTGCCCGAAGGCATGCTGGCGGAAGACGATTTCGTCGAGCTGCTCGGGCCATCGCAATCCCTGGACGACGTGGCCGGGGACGCTGGCACGATCGCCTATGAGATCCTCACCCAATTGGGCCGGCGGCATCAGCGGCTTTACATCGACGGAGACGAACAATGCGCGTGATCGTGCTTGGCGCGGGCGTGATCGGCGTCACATCGGCCTATTATCTGTCGCAGGCCGGGCATGAGGTGGTGGTGATCGATCGCCAGCCGGGGCCGGCGCTGGAAACCAGCTTCGCCAACGCGGGCGAGATTTCGCCCGGCTATGCCTCGCCATGGGCCGCGCCGGGGATTCCGCACAAGGCGGTGCGCTGGCTGATGATGCGCCATGCGCCGCTGATCCTGCGGCCGAAGCCCGACATGGCGATGCTGCGCTGGCTCGCCGCCATGCTGCGCAACTGCACCTCGGCGCGCTATGCGCTCAACAAGAGCCGGATGGTCGGCATCGCGGAATTCAGCCGCGACCAGCTCGACGTGGTGCGCAACGCGCTCGGCATCGAATATGACCAGCGCGCCCAGGGCACGCTTCAGCTCTTCCGCACCGAAAAGCAGCTCGCCGGAAGCGCCAAGGACATGAAGGTGCTGGACGATTTCGGCGTCGAATATGAATTGCTCGACCGCGCCGGCTGCATCGCGGCGGAGCCTGGGCTGGCGGCGGCGGGGGAAAAATTCGTCGGCGGCCTGCGCCTGCCGCATGATGAGACGGGCGATTGCCGCATGTTCACGCGCGCGCTGGCGGACTGGCTGGCGGTGAACGGCGTGGAGTTCCGCTACGACACCGCGATTGCGGCGCTGGAGCATGAGCGCGGCCGCGTCACCGGCGTGCGCACCGACGCGGGCACGGTGCGCGGGGACGCATGCCTCGTCGCGCTGGGCAGCTACTCCCCCGCCCTGCTCGCCCCGCTGGGGATTCGCCTGCCGGTCTATCCGGTGAAGGGCTATTCGATCACGGTTCCGGTGGCGGAGGAGGCCCGCGCGCCGGTTTCCACCCTGCTCGACGAAACCTACAAGATCGCGATCACCCGGCTGGGGAATCGCGTGCGCGTGGGCGGCATGGCGGAGATTTCGGGCTTCGACCGCAGCCTGTCCCCACGGCGGCGGGAGACGTTGCTCCATTCGCTCACCGATCTGTTCCCCGGCGGCGCGAAGGTGGACGGCGAGACGCATTTCTGGAGCGGCCTGCGCCCGATGACCCCGGACGGCCCGCCCGTGATCGGCGGCACGAAGATCGGCAACTTGTTCCTCAACACCGGCCACGGCACGCTCGGCTGGACGATGGCGTGCGGATCGGGACACCTGATCGCCAGCCTGATCGGCGGCGCCAGGCCCGCGATCGACCCGTCCGGGCTGGGAATCGATCGCTACCGATAACCGGCTGGCAAACCACCGCGCTTTCTCCTAACCCTGCGCCATGAACAGGGTTTTGGGGAGAGCGCGCCGGCTGTCGCTGCTGGCGCTGGGGATTGCGCTTGCCGCGCCGGCGGTGGCGGCGGATACCGATCTGACGCTCTATCGCGACGCGACGGTGATGGACGGCACCGGCGCGCCCGCGAAGGCGCATCAGGACATATTGGTGCGCGGCGAGCGGATCGTCGGCGTCGGGGCGCGCGGATCGCTGCCCGATGCGGCGACGGCGCGGCAGGTGGATCTTGTCGGGCCGCTACGTCATCCCCGGGCTGATCGACAGCCATGTCCATGTCGCCACCCCGCCGAACAACGCGCGCGCGAAAGCCATCCTGCGCCGCGACCTGTTCGGCGGCGTCACCGCGATCCGCGACATGGCGGACGACCTGCGTCCTGTGGGCGAGCTGAAGCGCGAGGCGCTGGTCGGCGAGATCCCCGCCCCCGATATCTTCGCCGCCGCGCTGATGGCCGGCCCGCCATTCTTCCAGGACAGGCGCGTGCTGGCCGTATCGGTCGGCGCGAAGCCGGGGACGGCGCCGTGGATGCAGTCGATCGACGACGCGACAGACCTGCGCACCGCAGTCACGCTCGCGCGCGGCACATCAGCCACCGCGATCAAGATCTACGCCGACCTGCCGGCGCGTCTCGTCAAGGGAATCGCGGAGGAGGCGCATCGCCAGAACATCCTCGTCTGGGCGCATAGCGCGGTGTTTCCGACGCGCCCGGCGGACGTCATCGCCTCCGGCGCGGATACGGTGAGCCATGTCTGCTACCTCGCCTATCAGGCCGAGCCGGTGATGTTGGCTTCCTATGAGGATCACACGCCGGTCAACGAGGCATTGCTGGTGAAGACGGGCGACGATCCGGTGATCGCGGGCCTCTATCGCGAGATGCTGAAGCGCGGCACGATCCTCGACGCGACCGGCAGCCTGTTCGTGCGCGAGGATGCCCTGCGCAAGGCCGATCCGAAGCGCCGCCCGCTGCGCTGCACCGGCCCGGCGACCATTCGCCTGACGCAGCAGGCGTGGCGCGCGGGCGTGCCGATCTCCACCGGCACAGATTTCGGCTTCGGCGCGGACCAGCAATGGCCGGAGGTGCATGAGGAATTGCTGTTCCTCGCCCGCGACGTGGGCATGCCACCGTTGCAGGTGATCCGCTCGGCGACTTTGGTGGGCGCGCAGGCGGCCGGGCAAGCCGCGGACATGGGATCGGTGGAGGCGGGCAAGCTCGCCAATTTCGTCGTGCTTGCGCGCGATCCGCTGGCCGATATCGCCAATATCCGCACGATCGAGATGACCGTGAAGCGCGGCCACGCCTGGCCGCGCAAGGATTACGCGCCGGTCACCAAGGCGGAACTGGGGGAAAACGATGGCGATTGATCGACGCGGATTCGTGCAGGCGGCCGGAGCGATCGCAGCCGGAGCGGCGCTGCCGGCGCGCGCGCTCGCGGCCCCGGCGGACCCGATCAGGGGATGGATCGTCGTCAACGCGCTCGGCGGGCTGGGCGATCCCAACCATCCCACGGCCGACAGCCGCAGCAGCCTCTCCCCGCGCGTGCTGGCGGAGGCCCATGCGTCCGGCCTCACCACCGTGAACGTCACGCTCGGCTATGTCGCGGGGCCGGGCGACCCGTTCGAGCTGACGGTGCGCGATATCGCGGCGACCGACCGGATGATCCGCGACCATGCGGCGGACGTGACGAAGATCCTCACCGCGGCCGATATCCGCCGCGCGCGCGCCGACGGGAAAATCGGCCTGCTCTACGGCTTCCAGAATGGCGCGATGATGGGCAATGACGCATCGCGCGTCGATGTCTTCGCCGATCTCGGCGTGCGCGTGTTCCAGCTCACCTACAATCCCGCCAACCGGATCGGCGACGGATCGATGGCGCCGGAAAACCGCGGCATCACCCCCTTCGGCCGCGAGGTGATCGCGCGGCTCAACGAGCGGCGCGTGATGGTGGACCTGTCGCACAGCGGCCAGCGCACCTGCCTCGAGGCGGCGCGGATCTCGCGCGCGCCGATCTCGATCAACCACACCGGCTGCCGCGCCGTCACCGACCTGCCGCGCAACAAGACCGACGAGGAACTGCGGCTGGTGGCGGAGCGCGGCGGCTTCGTCGGCATCTATTTCATGCCGTTCCTCAACCTGAGCGGCCACGCCACGGCGGAGGACGTGGTGGCGCATATCGACCATGCGGTGAACGTCTGCGGCGAGGATCATGTCGGCATCGGCACCGACGGCACGGTGACGCAGATCGACGACCTCAAGGACTACGAAGCGAAGCTGGCGAAGGAAATCGCCGACCGCCGCGCCGCCGGGATCAGCGCCACCGGCGAGCGGCCGGACACCTATCCCTTCGTGGTGGACCTGCGCGGGCCGGACCAGTTCCGCAAGCTCGCGCGCCTGCTGGAGGCGAAGGGCTATCCGCCGCGCCGGGTGGAGAAGATCCTGGGGCTGAATTTCGTGCGCTACGCCGAAACGATCTGGGGCGGCTGACGCGATGATCATGATCGGCGCGGAGGAGGTGGCGCGCAGGCTGGACCATCCCGGCTGCATCGCGATGATGCGCGAGGCGATGATCGCGCTCTCCACCGGGCGGTCGCAACAATTGCTGCGCGGCATCCTCGATCTAGGCGGGGGCGATGCCTTCGGGGTGATGCCGGGCGCGCTGGAGGGCGCGGGCTTCGGCGCGAAGGTGGTGAGCGTCTTCCCATCGGCGGCGGCGCGCGGACGATCGCATCAGGGCGCGATCCTGCTGTTCGATCGGGAGAGCGGCACGCCGGTCGCGGTGGTCGATGCGGGCGAAGTGACCGCGATCCGCACCGCCTGTGCCTCCGCCGCCGCCACCGACGCGCTGGCGCGGGCGGACGCGACGCGCCTCGCGATCCTCGGCACCGGCGAGCAGGCGTGGCAGCATGCGCTGGCGATCCACCACGTCCGGCCGCTGGAGCGCATCGTGCTGTGGGGCCGCGACATGGAGAAGGCCGCCGGGCTGGCGGGCCGGATCGCCGACGCCCTGGCCCTGCCGGTCGAGGTGACGCGCACCGCCGCCGAAGCCGCGCGCGGCGCCGACATCATCTGCACCACCACCGCCGCCGCCGATCCGATCCTGTTCGACCGCGACGTGGCGGACGGCACGCACATCAACGTCGTGGGATCGAGCCGCGCCGGGCCTGCGGAGATCGACGACGCGCTCGTCCGCCGCGCGCGTTTCTTCCCGGATCATCGCGAGGGCGTGCTGGCGCAGGGCGCGGAATATCTGCGCGCGAAGGCCGCC
>JAYRJH010000011.1:15777-18552 GCA_041906415.1 Sphingomonas sp.
GATCATGTCCTCGCCGAAATCGGCGCGGTCTATGCCGGGCGGGCGCAAGGGCGACGCCACGCGGCGGAGGTGACGATCTACAAGTCGCTCGGCTCGATCGTGCAGGATCTCGCGGCGGCCGCCTATCTCGTCAGGCGGTAAGCGCCAGCAGCGCGAAGCTCGCCAGCCAATGCTCGCCCATGTAATCGCCCGCCACCTCGTCCAGCGCGGCGGCGAGGTGGCGGTCGGCGGCGTCGCGCAGGATCGCCTTCACATCCTCCGCATCGATCGCATCGGCGATCAGGCGGAAGGCCCAGGCGCGGCTGAGGTTCAGGCCGTCGAGATGCGCGATCTTTCCGTCGCTGCGATCGCTGACGATCGCGGGGGTGAACAGGGTGGCCGGCTCGCGTGCGGCGAGGCGCGGCAGGAATTGCGCGAGCCATGCGCCGAACGCGGCGCGCGGTAGCAGCGCGGCCATCGCGCTCGCCTCCATCAATGTGGGGGAGAGGAAATCGTCGCCGGACGGCTCCCACGCCTGCGCGTCACGATCCGCGCCGAACCAGTCGCGCGCGCGCTCCGCCAGCAGCGCGCGCAGCCCCCCGTCGGCATAGCGCGCCGCCAGCACGAGCGCGAAGGCGGTGCTGCCGTGCGCGCCCGTCCGGACCGGATAGGTGAGCAGCGGCAGGAAATCGCGGAAGCGTCGCGTGAACGCCTCCGCCAGCGGGCGAAGCGTCTCGCCATGCGGGGATTCCGCCAGCCGCAATTCCTCCGCCAGCATCAGCAGCCACGCCCAGCCATAGGGCCGCTCGAACCCGCGCGAGGCCGGGCGGTCGAGATAGGCGCGTTCCGCCTCCACCTTTTCCGGCGTGAAGGCATCGGCGAACAAGGCGTCGATCGCCGCCGCCTCCGGCAGATCGGGGAACAGCCGCCGCACACGCGCAAGCAGCCAGTATCCGTGGACACAGCTATGCCAGTCGAAGCTGCCGTAGAAGATCGGATGCACCGCGCGCGGCGTGTAGGCGTCCGCATCGCCCGTCATCACATGATCCGCCTTGTGCGGATATTCGCGCGTGACATGGCCTAGCGCGATGCGCGCGAACTGTGCGGCGCGGGCGGAATCGAGGATCATAAGCGGGTTCCCGGCAGGACGAACAGGATCATGATCGCGATGTTCACGATCAGCAGCAGGAGCGCGGTCGGCGTCTGGACGCGGATCACGGCATGGCGGTCGCGCAGTTCCAGCGCGGCGACGGGGACGATGTTGAAGTTGGCCGCCATCGGCGTCATCAGCGTGCCGCAGAAGCCGGAGAGCATCCCCAGCGCCGCCACGGGCGCGGGATCTCCGCCGAACTGGTGGATGACGAATGGCAGGCCGATCCCGGCGGTCATGATCGGGAAAGCGGCGAAGGCATTGCCCATCACGATGGTGAACAGCGCCATGCCTATGCAATAGGCCAGCGCCGCGACCGCGGGCGTGTCGAGCGGCATCACGCTGGTCGCGCCCTTCGCGATCCAGTCCCCCACATGCGCGGCCGCGAAGATGCCGCCGAGCGCCGCCAGCATCTGCGGCAGCACCATCGCCCAGCCGATCGCATCGGTCAGCCGCCGCGCCTCCGCCACCGGCGCGGCGCGGGGCGCGCGCGTCAGGCGGATCGCGAAACCGAGCGCGAGGATCGCTCCCAGCGCCAGCGACACGAGCGTCACCTGCTTCGGATCGACCAGCGCATGGCCGGCGACCTTGCCGTCCGGCATCAGCAGCGTGCCCGCCAGCGTCACGAACGGGATGCAGAGCGCCGGCAGGAACAGCCGCGAGCCGAGCCGCGTGGCGCTTTCGGCGCGCTCGACATCGCTGGTGGTGGGCACCGCGGCGGGGCGCAGGCCGGCGGTGGCGAGCGCGACCATGCCCAGCACGAGCAACCCGTTCGCCACGTCGGGCAGCCACGGCCCCGCGATCAGGCTCGCGGCGAACAACCCCCAGAAGCCCGCGCTGCGCCACCATCCCGGCGTCGCGCGATGCGCCGCATGGTGGATCGCCACCGCCGCCGGCAGCAGCCCCGCGACCGCGCCGATCGCGTCCAGCCCGATCATGCGGCGCGTTTCCGCAGCCTGCGATCGAGCAGCAGCAGCCGCGCGCCGTGGATCAGGAAGGCAAGGATCGCCGTGGGGATCGCCCAGAGCGCGACATGCAGCGGGGCGACGATGATGCCGTTCTGCTCCAGCACGGCGCGGATCAGCAGGATCGACCCGATCGCGATGAACACGTCCTCGCCGAAGAACACGCCGACATTGTCGACCGCGGCGGCATTGGCGCGGATCAGCTCGCGCGTGTCCTCGTCCGGCTCCTCCCCGTCGCGCTCCGCCGCGCCCTCCGCCATCGGGGCGACGATCGGCCGCACCATCTGCACATGCCCGCCGAGCGAGGTGAGGCCCAGCGCCGCCGTCAATTGCCGGAGCGCGAGATAGCCGATCAGCACCCGTCCCGTCGTCGCCCCGCGCAGCCGCCGCACCAGCGCGCGCGCATGATCGCGCAGCCCCGCGCGCTCCAGCAGCCCGATCGTCGGCAGCGCCAGCCAGGCAACCGCGAGGAAGCGGGCGTCGACGAACGCCTTGCCGATCATGCCGATCACCTCGATCGGCCCATGCCCGGCGGCCATCGCGCTGGCGAAGGCGGCGAGCGTCACCACCAGCAGCGGGTTCACCCCCAGCGCGAAGCCGATGACGATGATCGCGATCCCGGACAGGACCAGCATCGCCTTCCCCCTTCCCTAAAGCGTGGCGGCGGCGCGCGCCGCCGGG
>JAYRJH010000420.1:0-2534 GCA_041906415.1 Sphingomonas sp.
GCCGAGGCCAAGCGGGCTGTCGATGAAGACTTCCGAATAGTTCGGTTTGTTGTTGCGGACCGATTTCAGGAGGTCGAGGACGAAACCCGAATAGTCGAGGATCTTGTTTTCGACCGCCTTGTCATAGGTCGATCCCTGCAGGAGGAAGCGCGTCGCGGCATTTTCCAGGATCACCTGTCCCGTGCCGCCGAACAGCAGCAGATCGTTCATGCTCTGGAGAATGATGCCGAAGCTGCCGCGATATTTTCGGGCGCGGCGATAGCCCTGGCTGATCGCCTCGGCGAGGCGCGACAGGTCCTGGCCCTCTTCGCGGGTCATGAACTGCGCGGCTTCATCGCACAGCACGAAGCGGGGGCGATCACGGGCGGACAGGTAGAGTTCCTGCGTTACCGCGTTGATCACCACCATGACGACCACGTTGAACAGGTCAGGCATGGCCTTCAGGCGCTCGAGTTCGAGCACCACGAATTCATCGTTCGAGATGTCGAACGTGCTGGGACCGTTGAAATAATGGCCGTAGGCTCCGTCCGACCCGAAATCACGCAGGTTGAAGGCCAATTCGCGCGCCGTGGGCACGAGGTGGTCGACCCGGTCGAGATCGGAGACGGTGTTGGCCGGATAGGAGCCGAGCCATTCGCGCACCGCATCGATCCCGGCTTCCGCGCGGCCGCTCTCGATCGCCCATTGCACGGCGGACTTGAGCAGGTTCCATTCGGACGTGGTGACGCCCTTGCGCGTCCCGGCGTTGGCCATCTCCGCGACGATCGACACCGCCATCGAGATCGCGGACTCTCGATCGTCGCCGTCGAGAGCGAGCCCCAGGTCGAACGGATTGAGGACGAGATGCTCTTCGCCCAGATCGATGTAACGGCCCGAGCAGAGCGTGCAGAGCTTCTTGTAGCTGCCGCCGATGTCGATGATGCGGATGAGCGCGTTCTGCGCGAAATACTGCTGGCACAGGTTATTGAGCAGGAAGCTCTTGCCCGCGCCCGATTCCGCCGAGACGATGAAGTTGTAGTTGTTGATACGCGGATCGAAGAGGTCGAGCGTGATGAGCTGCCCCTTGCGGCCCGTGTAGAGCAGCGCCGGCCGCCCGCCGCCCCGGAAATCGGTTTGGATCGGCGACATCAGCACGCCCGCGCGCACCGGCACGCGGAAATCGCGCTGCAGCATACCGATCGTGCGTCGCTCGGGGTACAGGCCGAAGGGCAGGCTCGCGGCCAGCAGGATCGGGTTGAGGTAGGATTCCTCCTGGACCATCCACGGCAGCGGTTCGCTCTCCCACAGCCGCTTGGCGCGCGCCGCCATCTCGCGGGCCTGATGGCGGTCGCGGCCGAACACCCACATGGTGGGGATTACCGAGACGAACCGGGTGTTTCCGGCCTCGTCCAGGATCCACCCGATCTCTTCGATCTGCTTGCCGACCTCGACCGCGAAGGACCCCGCCGCCTTCTGCGCCGAGAGAATCTGCGCGCGCTTGTGGATCTCGAAGGCCGAGTGATCGAAGAGGACATTGAGCGTATAGAGGAACGGCCCGCCGATCTGGTCGCTGTCCTCGGACGACCCGCGCATGCCGCCGGTGAGACGATTGGCACGTTCGGCGGTGATCCGCCGCGGCGGCGACTTGGGCGTCAGACAGCGCGCCACCTGGTTGCCCAGATATACTTCCGGCCCGTCGAAGCGGAGCGCCGGCCCGGCATCGATGATCTGGCGGCGCAGCGGCACGTCGGCGGTCTGGGTGAAGACGCCGGGCGCGGGCGCATGAACGCCGTTGAAAATGCGCCGGTAGAGCGAGATGATCTCGCTCGGCGCCATCGGGCGGATGCCGAGCTTGGCGAGCTGCTCCTCGATCTGGCGGCGCAGGTCGCTGTCCATCGGCGCGCGCGTCTTGACCGACAGGAATGCGCGGAAATCGCGGATCGGGATGCCATGCAGGGCCTTCAAGCCCATGGTGCCGGCGCGCAGATAGTCGAAGGTGCGCCGGGCCGAGGCCTGGATGAGCGGATCGGGCCGTGTCTTGAGGTCGAGAAAGGCGTCGAGCGCATCGTCGATCAGCGGGTCGGCGAAACTCTGGAGCTGGAGGATCGTGCCTTCGGGAAAATTGACGTTGAGCAGCCCCAGCAGCGCCTCATGGACATGGGCGAACATGTAGGGGGAGGGGATCAGCTCCCAGCTATAGCCCCAGCCATCGTCGATGGTGAGGAAGGCCTGTTCTTCCTCGACCCAGGCGGCGAGCGGAAGAAAATCGGAATAGCTGTCGCGCTCGACGCTGCGGCGCAGCCGCGCCAGCGTCATGCCCGATTGATAGCTGGTCATGGCCGGGCCCCCGCATCATTCTGGCCATCGTCGGGGCGGTCCCTGACCTGTTCGAGCACGTTCGCGCGGGACGCGGGCGAAACCGGGGCGACAAGATAGTCGCCGACCACCCATTGCGGGCGCTCGACCAGCGAATAGACATAGCGCGGCATGTAGAGCCGGTCGGGCCGCTGGCGGTCGGCATAGGGCAGGATCAGCGTCCGGACCGAACGCGGGGG
>JAYRJH010000012.1:0-18289 GCA_041906415.1 Sphingomonas sp.
TCGCGCTGATCGCCGGCCTCGCGATCGCGCGGCTGCCGGATTTCATCCTGGGCGAGGCGTTCGCCAGCGGACAATTGGTGGAGATCCTGCCCGAATGGCGGCCGGCGCCCGTCGGCCTGCATCTGCTCACCCCGCCCAGCCCGCTGCGTCCGGCGCGGGTCGAGGCGCTGATCGCATTCCTGACGGAGCGGCTGCGCGACGGCGCTTGATTCGTAACGGGGCCGGCGTAAAGGCCAGCCGGCCGCGCCAATCCGACTCGGCCGAAAGGTTCAGGAACCCATGCCTCGATCCAGCCCGCAATCCGGCGACGGAGACAGTCGAAGCTTCGCTTCACTGTGCCCGATCGCTATTTGCCCGGCGAAGGGGCGTGCCGGTCGGCCCGACGGCTGACCGCCCTCTCCTCCTTCGGGCGCGACGACGAATCCGAAGGAGGTCTCGATGACCGGAAAGCTGATCCCCGCGGCCGCGCTCGGCTGCCTTTTCCTGCCCTCAGCCGCCCCCGCGCAGGAAACCACCCCCGCACAGGACTTGGCCATCCACGCACAGGTCACCTTCGTGGCGCAGGGCGTGGGCGGCTTCGCATCCCCCTACCGCGGGGAGAACAGCCTCAAGCCGAAGCAGGTGCGCGAGACGGCGGACGTCACCGCCTTCATCGGCGCACGGCCATGGGCCGGGGCGGAGATCTGGGCGAACCCGGAGGTCGATCAGGGCTTCGGCCTGTCCGACACGCTCGGCGCGGCGGGCTTCCCCAGCGCCGAAGCCTATAAGGTCGGACGCGCGGCCCCCTATGTCCGGCTGCAGCGCCTGTTCGTCCGTCAGACGATCGGGCTGGGCGGTGCGCGGGAAGCCGTCTCCCCCGATGCGAACCAGCTGGGCGGGATGCGGGACAGCGACCGGATCGTCATCACCGCCGGCAAGTTCGGCGTGGGCGACGTGTTCGACACCAATGCCTATGCGCATGATCCGCGCGGGGATTTCCTGAACTGGGCGGCGGTGGATGCCGGCACCTTCGATTACGCCGCAGACGCATGGGGCTATACCACCGGCGTCGCGGCGGAGGCATATAAGGGCGCGTGGACGCTGCGGCTCGGCGCGTTCAACCTTTCCAAGGTGCCGAACGGCGAGACGCTGGAACGCGATTTCAGCCAGTTCCAGCTCGATGCCGAGATCGAGCATCGCCACGCGATCGCCGGCCATCCCGGCGCGTTGCGCGTCACCGTCTTCCGTAATCGCGGGCGCTTCGGCCGCTACGACGACGCGCTGGCGCTCGCAGCGGGGACAGGCGGCGCGCCGGATCTGGCGGCCGTCCGCCGGCCGATGACGCGAATCGGCGCGCACCTCAATGTGGAGCAGGAGATCGCGACCGGCATCGGCCTGTTCGCCCGCGCCGGGATCGCGGACGGCGCGATCGAGCCATATGACTTCACCGATATCGATCGCGGCGCGGCGCTCGGCGCGGTGCTCGAAGGCGGGCGCTGGGGCCGGAAAGGCGATCGCATCGGGCTGGCGCTGATCGCCAGCGGCATATCGGCGGAGCACCGGCGCTATCTGGCGGAAGGCGGGATCGGCGTGCTCGTCGGCGACGGCCAGTTGCCGCATTACGGGACGGAGCGGATCGTGGAGCTTTTCTACGCCGCGCGCGTCACCCGCCGGCTGGAGGCGACGATCGACGCGCAGCATATCGCCAACCCCGGCTACAACCGCGATCGCGGACCGGCGAACGTGCTGGCCTTCAGGCTCCACGCGGCGCTTTGATCGCGGCAAAGGGCTGGCGGCTCCCCGGCAGGCGTGTAAAGATATGCGTTCGCGCGGGGGGCCGCGTTCGTTTCAACCACGCGGGTATCCATGCAGCGTTTCCTTATCGGCATTGCCGGCATCGTCGTGATCCTGCTGATCGCGGTGGCGCTGTCGACGAACCGCCGCGCGATCCGGCCGCGCGTCGTCGGCGCGGCCTTCGCGCTTCAGGCGGGGATCGCGGTGCTGGTGCTCTATGCGCCATGGGGGCGGCACGCGCTGGCCTTCCTGTCGGGCGGGGTGGCGAACCTGCTGTCCTACGCCAATGCGGGCACGGCTTTCCTGTTCGGAAAGCTCGCCTCCGATCCGCTCGGCAAGAATTTCGCGATCCAGGCGCTGCCCGTCATCATCTTCTTCGCCGCGCTCGTCTCGATCCTCTATTATCTCGGCATCATGCAGCTCGTGGTGCGCTGGATCGGCGGAGCGATCGAGAAGGTGATCGGCACCAGCAAGGTGGAGAGCCTGTGCGCGGCGGCGAACATCTTCGTCGGCCAGTCCGAATCGCCCCTGGTGATCCGCCCCTATCTGGCGGGGCTGACGCCCGCGCAGCTCTTCACCGTGATGACCAGCGGCATGGCGGGCGTGGCCGGCACGATCCTCGCGGCCTATGCCTCGATGGGCATCCGCATCGATTACCTGCTGGCCGCGAGCTTCATGGCCGCGCCGGGCGGCATCCTGATGGCCAAGATCATCATGCCCGACCGGCCCGAAACGCCGGAGGCGGAAGCGCGCCAGATCGCGCTGGCCGAGGCGCGGATCAGCGGCAAGGGCCCCGCCGCCCTGCTGCCGGAGAGCACGCCCGGCGAGCCGATGCCGCAGGCGAGCCATGACGAGGAGAAGCCCGCCAACATCATCATGGCCGCCGCGCAGGGCGCGCAGACCGGCGTGCGGCTGGCGGTGGCGGTGGGCGCGATGGTGCTGGCGTTCGTGGCGCTGGTGGCGCTCGCCAACGGCATCCTCGGCGGGATCGGCGGCTGGTTCGGCCACCCGGAGCTGAGCTTCCAGGGGCTGCTCGGCTATGTCTTCGCGCCGGTGATGTTCCTGCTCAACGTGCCGTGGCACGAGGCGGGGATCGCGGGCGGATTGTTCGGGCAGAAGATCGTGCTCAACGAGTTCGTGGCCTATATCTCGCTCGGCGAGCAGCAGGGGCAGTTGAGCCAGCGCACGGTGGCGATCGTCACCTTTGCCTTGTGCGGCTTCGCCAATTTCTCCTCGATCGCGATCCAGATGGCCGTGACCGGCAGCCTCGCGCCGAACCAGCGGCCGATGATCGCGAAGCTCGGCATCCGCGCGCTGCTGGCGGGCAGCCTCGCCAACCTGATGTCGGCCGCGCTCGCGGGGCTATTGCTGGGATAGGGCGACCTTCGGCCGCCGCGCGCGCCGCCGCTGCGTCCAGACGAACTGGGTGGCGACGCCGAAGTTGAACACCGCGCTCATCAGGGCGCCCGCGATGCCCGCGACCGCCCAGCTTCCGCCGTCGCCCGCCAGCACCAGATCGGCCACCCCGATATTGGCGATCCCCCCGATCGAGCATACGACGCAGAACACCAGATAGCCGATCACGAACCGCCCGCCGCGCAGCCGCTGCGAGCGATAGGTGACGGAATTGTTGACGACATAATTGAGCGTCATCGCCGCGATCGTCGCGGTCGCCTGCGCGGAGAGGAAGGTCGCGCCCGCCGCCTTCAGCGCCTGCAGCACGGCAAGGTGGAACAGCAGGCCCAGCCCACCCACGGCCGAGAACAATACGAAGCGCGGCGGGATCAGCCCGCGCGTCACCTTCTCGATCAGCAGGAACAGGAATTCAAGCATTATCATCAGGTCGACCTTGCTCTCCCCCTGCGTGCGGCTGCGGAAGACATAGGGGAGTTCCGCGATCTTCAGCTCGCGCGGCGCGGAGCTGATGATGTCGAGCAGGATCTTGTATCCCTGCTGCGAGAGATCGTGGACGCAGGCATGGAACACGTCGCGCCGGATCGCGAAGAAACCGCTCATCGGATCGCTCACGCCCGTGCCCAGCACGAGGTTCGCGCACCATGTCGCGAAGCCGCTCATCGCCTGCCGGTCCTTCGACCAGTCGCCGACGCCGCCCCCTTCGACATGGCGGCTGCCGATCACCAGGTCATTGTCCCCATCCGCGATCAGCGAGAGCATCCGGGGGAGCAGGCGCTCGTCATGCTGGCCGTCCGCGTCGATCACCGCGATCACCGGCGCGGTCGCCGCGAGCGCGCCCTCCACCACGGCGGAGGCCAGGCCGCGCCGCCCGATGCGGCGGATGCAGCGCACCGGATAGCCCTCGTGCGCGATGGCGAACACCTCGTCCACCGTGCCGTCGGGGCTGTCGTCGTCCACCACGATCAGCTCCCACCGCGCCTCCCCCATGGCGGCGGCGATCGCGGAGACGAGCGGGCGGATGTTGTCGCACTCGTTATAGGCAGGCGAGATGATCGAGAGCTGCGGGGCCGTCGACGGCATTGGCGGGGGAACCTCGGACGGGGGAAGAAAGGGGTCGCGGACGGTTAGCGAAATCATGCGCCGCCCGCCAGCGGCCTTGCCGTTCCGTGCGGCGGCTCTAGAGTCCGTTTGCGGATGCGCCCAGGCGCATGTGCGGCGGAGAGGATATGCGGGCGTTCGAACATTTCCCCAATCTCGTCACCATGTTCTTCGCCCGCGCGGCCGAGAAGGGCGACGCACCGTTCCTGTGGGCGAAGCGCGACGGCCAGTGGCGGGCGACGAGCTGGGCGGAGGCGGCGCGTCAGGTGGCCGCCCTCGCCGCCGCGCTGAGGGCCGAGGGGCTGCAACCCGGCGATCGCGTGATGCTGGTGAGCGAGAACCGCCCCGAATGGTGCCTCTCCGATCTCGCCATCATGGCGGCCGGGTGCGTCACCGTGCCGACCTACATCACCAATACCGAACGCGATCACGCGCATATCATCGAGAATTCCGGCGCCCGGGCGGTGATCGTCTCGACACAGAAGCTGGCCGACGTGCTGATGCGCGCGGTGGTGCGCAGCACCCATGTGGAGGTCGTGATCGACATGGACCGGCCGCGCCTGCGCCAGGCGGGCGTGAAATGCCTCGACTGGCACGAGATGATCGCCGCCCATCCGGCCGATCCCGCGCTGGCGGCGGCGGGGGCGAATTTCGCGCGCAACGACCTTGCCTGCATCATCTACACCTCCGGCACCGGCGGCGCGCCGCGCGGGGTGATGCAGCATCACGGCGCGATCCTGCACAATGTCGCCGGCTGCATCCGCATCATCGCGGAGGATTTCGGCTGGGGCGAGGAGGTGTTCCTCTCCTTCCTTCCCCTCTCCCATGCCTATGAGCATAGCGGGGGGCAGCATCTGCCGATCGGGCTGGGCGGCCAGATCTATTACGCCGAGGGGCTGGAGAAGCTCGCCGCGAACATCGAGGAGGTGCGGCCGACGATCATGGTGGTCGTCCCGCGCCTGTTCGAGGTGCTGCGCACCCGCATCTCCAAGGCGATCGGGAAGCAGGGCGGCATGAGCCAGCGGCTGCTCGGCATGGCGCTGGATATCGGCGCGAAGCGCTACGAAGGCCGGCTGAAGCTCTCCGACCGGCCGAAGGCGCTGCTGGTCGATACGCTGTTCAAGCCGCGCATCGCGAAGAGGTTCGGCGGGCGGATCAAGGCGATGGTGTCCGGCGGGGCGCCGCTGACGCCGGAGGTCGGCGTGTTCTTCCAGTCGCTCGGCGTCACCTTCCTGCAGGGCTATGGCCAGACGGAGGCCGCGCCGGTCATCTCCTGCAACCGCCCGTCCGCGGGGCTGAAGATGGACACGGTCGGCCCGCCGCTCCCCGATACGGAGGTTCGGATCGCCGACGATGGCGAGATACTGGTGCGCGGCGAGCTGGTGATGCACGGCTATTGGCGCAACGAGGCGGAAAGCGCCCGCGTGCTGCGCGACGGCTGGCTCCACACCGGCGACATCGGGGAGATCGACGGGCGCGGCCGGATCAGGATCACCGACCGCAAGAAGGATCTCATCATCAACGACAAGGGCGACAATGTCGCGCCGCAGAAGGTGGAGGGGCTGCTGACGCTCCAGCCGGAGATCATGCAGGCGATGATAGCGGGCGATCGCAAGCCGCACATGGTGGCGCTGCTCGTGCCCGATCCGGAATGGACGCAGGAATATTGCGCGGCCAACGGCGTGAGCAACGATCCCGCCGCGCTGGCGGACGACAAGGGCTATCACGCCGCGCTGGCTGCGGCGGTCGACCGGACCAACAAGGAGCTTTCCGTGATCGAGCGCATCCGTCGCTTCGCGCTGGCGGACGGCCCGTTCACCATCGAGAACGAGCAGCTCACGCCGAGCATGAAGATCCGGCGGCATGTGCTGAGGCAGGTCTATGGCGAGCGGCTGGACGCGCTCTACGGATGATCGGGCGGATCAGCCTTCCCTGAGGCCGATCCCGATCGCCGCGCGGGCCGCGTCCGCCTCGTTGCTCACCACCGGATAGGCGCAATAATCCGCCGCGTAATAGGCGCTCGGGCGATGGTTGCCGGACCAGCCGATCCCGCCGAACGGGGCTGATGAGGAGGCGCCGTTGGTCGGCTTGTTCCAGTTGACGATCCCGGCCCGCGCGCGCGCCCAGAAACGATCGAACAATTGCGGCGTCTGGCTGACGAGCGAGGCGGAGAGGCCGTAGCGCGTGTCGTTCGCTTCCGCGATCGCCGCATCGAAATCGTGGCAGCGCGTGATTTGCAGGATCGGGCCGAACAATTCCATGTCCGGCCTGTCGCGCGCGTCGGTCATGTCGATCAGGCCGGGGAGCAGGAAGGGCCTGTCCGCCATCGGGCGTTCGAGATGGCGGATCGGGCGGCCGCCCTTCATCAGCAGCGCCAGGAAGCTCTCGGTAAGCTGGTCCGCCGCCTCATTGTCGATCACCGGCCCCATGAAGGGGGCGGGGCTGGCGAAGGGCTCGTCGACGATCAGGCGGCCGATCAGGGTGTTGAGCTGCTCCATCAGCGGCTCGAACAGCGTTTCGTCCACGATCAGCCGGCGCGCCGCGGTGCAGCGCTGGCCGGCGGTGGTGAAGGCGGACTGCGCGATCAGCACGGCCGCCTGCCACAGGTCCGGCGTGTCCCAAACCACGATCGGGTTGTTACCGCCCATTTCTAGGGCAAGGATCTTCTCCGGCTTCTCCGCGAACGCCCGGTTGAGCGCGAGGCCGGTGCGCGCCGATCCGGTGAACAGCAGCCCGTCGATCCCGTCATGCTGGGCGAGAGCCTTGCCTTCCTCCGGCCCGCCGGTCACGACGCGGATGCACGCTTCCGGCACGCCCGCCTCGATCAGGCATTGCGCGAGGAAGATGCCGGTCGCCGGCGTCTTTTCCGACGGCTTGAACACCACCGCATTGCCCGCCAGCAGCGCGGGCACGATATGGCCGTTGGGCAGATGCGCGGGGAAGTTGTAAGGCCCCAGCACCGCCAGCACGCCGTGCGGCTTGTGGCGCAGCGCCATGCGGCTGCCCATCGGCGAATCGAGCCGGCGCTGCGCAGTGCGCTCGGCATAGGCGCTGACCGAGATGTCCACCTTGGCGATCACCGAATCCACCTCGGTGCGCGCCTCCCACAAGGGCTTTCCCGTCTCGCGCGCGATCAGTTCGGCGAAGGCGTCCGCGCGGGCGCGCACGACATTGGCGAAGCGCCGCAGCGTCTCGATCCGCACGGTGAGAGCGCGCGCGGCCCAGTTCGCCCAGCCGCCGCGCGCGGTCGTCACCTCCGCGTCCACGTCGCTCACCGGGCCGCGCCACAATTCGGCCCCGCTCGCCGGCTCGAAGGAGATGAGTTCGGTGGTCATTCAATCATCCGGAAAAGGGCCGTGTTGGTACGGTTTAGGGTGCGGCCGCGGCTTCGCCAAGTCCGTCATGCGCGCAGCGCATCCGCCAACTCGCGCACTTTCGCCACCTTGGCGTCAAGCGCGCTCCAGTCGTCGTCCGCATCGATCCGCGACCAGATCGCCTCCACCTCGTCGATCAGCATCGCGCACGGCTCGCCCCGCCAATAGGGATGCGCGCGTGCGCCGCGCGGCGCGTGGGCGTCGAGCAGCGCGCGCGCCTCGTTCCATTCCACGCCGTAATCGGCCGGGAGAGGCTGCGCGAAGGCGTCGAAGAAGAAGCGGTCGATCCCCGCGCCGCTCGCCCGCAAGCCGCGCTCCACCGCCTGCACGGTCGCGCGGTCGGTGGCGGGATCGATCGGCTTGCGGCCGAGCCGCCAGAGCAGGGCATCGGTGATCGCCGGCTGGTAATGCGCCCCGAACGTGTCGAGCAGGGCGATGAGCGGATCGGATTCCGCCAGCAGCCGCAGCGAGGCGGCAAGCTGCATCACGTCCCAATGGATCGCCTCCGGCTGACGACCGAAGGCGTAGAGGCCGGTCTCATCGAAATAGGCGGCGGTGAAGGCCGGATCCCATACCGGCGCGAAACGCCACGGCCCGTAGTCGAAGCTCTCGCCGGTGACGTTGATATTGTCCGAATTGAGCACGCCGTGCACGAACCCGGCCGCCATGTAGCGCGCCGCCAGACGCGCGGCCCAACGGACGACATGGTCGAGCAGGCGCAGGGGATCGTCGCCCTCCTCCCCATAAAGTTCGCGCAGCACATAGGCGACCAGCCGCCGCAGTCCCGCCTCGTCGCGCAGCCAGGCCAGCCGCTGGAAGCTGCCGATGCGGATATGCCCATGGCTCAGCCGCACCAGCACGGCCGACCGCGTGGGGGAAGGCTCGTCGTTGCGATAGAGATGCTCGCCCGTCTCGATCAGCGAGAAGCTGCGCGAGGTGGGGACGCCAAGCGCCTCCAGCATCTCGCTCGCCAATATCTCGCGCACGCCGCCCTTCAGCGTCAGGCGGCCGTCGCCGAAGCGGCTCCACGGCGTCTGGCCGGAACCTTTCGTGCCGAGGTCCATCAGCCGCCCGTCGCGATCCCGCAGCTGGGCGAAGGTGAAGCCGCGCCCGTCGCCAAGCTCCGGGTTGTAGGTGCGGAACTGATGGCCGTGGTATCGGAGCGCCAGCGGCTGCGGCAAGGCCCCCGGCAGCGGAACGAAGCGCCCGAAATGCGCGATCCACTCGGCGTCGGTCAGCGCGTCCAGCCCCACCTCCCCGGCAGCGCGATCATTGCGGAAGCGCAGCCGGGCCTCGGGAAAACCGGCCGCCGCCACGGGATCGTAAAAGCCTTCGCCGAGCGACAGGATCGCGTTTTCCGGCCGATATGCTTGCGGGGAAAAGGGCATGAGGCGATATGGGGCCTCCTCCAGCAAAGGTGCAAGCATGGCCGACCCTCAGGATCTGTTTTGGTGGTCGAACGACGGCCTCCGCCTGCACGCGCGCGATTACGAGGCGCTGGCGACGCGGCTTTGCGGCGGCAGGCGCGTGATCGCGATCGATTTCCGGGGGCGTGGCGAGAGCGCCTATGCGAAGGATCCGATGAGCTACACGCCGTTCACCTATGCGCAGGACGTGACGGCGCTGCTGGACGAGGCCGGGATCGATCGCTTCGTCTCGATCGGCACCTCGCTCGGCGGGATCGTGACGATGCTGCTGGCGGCGATGCTGCCGGGGCGGATCGCGGGCGCCGTCCTCAACGATGTGGGGCCGGAGATCGAGGAGGCGGGCCTCGCGCGCATCAGGGGCTATGTCGGCAAGCCCGGCGTCTATCCGACATGGATGCACGCGGCGCGCGCGGTGCGGGAGGCCAATGCCGACGTCTATCCGGATTGGGGGATAGAGGAGTGGCTGGCGATGGCGAAGCGGCTCTACCGCCTGAACGCGTCCGGGCGGATCGTGCTCGATTACGACCTGAAGATCGCGGAGCCGTTCCGCGTGCCGGGCGCGGAAACCGCGCCGGACATGTGGCGCATGCTCGCCGCTCTCGGCGACGCCCCGGTGCTGATCGTGCGCGGCGGCGCTTCCGACATCCTCTCGGAGGCGACCGCGCTGCGGATGCTGGAGACCCTGCCCGCTGGGGAACTGCTCACCGTCCCCGGCGTCGGCCATGCGCCGACGCTGGACGAGCCGGAGGCGAGCGAAGCGATCGGCCAGCTATTGGCGCACCTTCAGACCGCGCGGACCTCGGTTACTTCGGGCACGTAATATTTCAGGAGCTGCTCGATCCCGTTCTTCAGCGTCGCGGTGGAGGAAGGGCAGCCGGAACACGCGCCCTGCATCCGCAGGTAGACCTTGCCCTTGTCGAACCCGCGATAGACGATGTCGCCCCCGTCGTTCGCCACCGCCGGGCGGACGCGGGTGTCGATCAGCTCCTTGATCTGCGCGACGATATCGGCGTCGGCGGGATCGTCCGCCGCGAAATCATCCTCCGGCGCGGGCACGGAGAAATCCGCGGACGGCCCGGCGAAAAGCGGCATGTGCGCCGTGAAATGATCGAGCAGGATCGCCAGCACATCGGGTTTCAGCCCGGTCCATTCCACGCCCGGCGCGGCCGTCACCGAAACGAAATCGCGCCCGAAGAACACGCCCGTCACATCGCCCAGGTCGAACAGCGCCGTCGCGAGCGGCGATGCCTGCGCTTCCTCCGGCGAGGCGAAATCGCGGGTGCCGCTTTCCATCACGACACGGCCGGGAAGGAATTTGAGCGTCGCGGGGTTGGGCGTGGCTTCTGTCTCGATCAGCATGTCCGCCATGTGGCGACCCCGCGCGCGGGGATCAAGGTCAGATATCGAGCTGCTTCACCGCCGCGTTCCATGTCTCGATATTCTCGCGGGCTTCCTGCACGAAGGCGGAACGGCGGACGATGCGCAGGAACATGTCCGCGATCCACTTGCCGGGATTGCGCAAGGGGCGCTCGAACTGGATCAGCAGCACGACGCGCGTGCCTTCCGTGTCGTTCCACACCTCATGCTGCCAGGTGTCGTCGAACACGAGCGTTTCCCCCTCCGCCCAGCGGACGATGCGATCGTGGACGCGCATCCGCACGTCCCCGTCGCGCGGCACGACCAGGCCGAGGTGGCAGGTTATCAGCCCCTTCGTCACCCCGCGATGCTCCGGGATGTGCGTGCCGGGCGCGAGGATCGAGAAGAAGGCGGAGTTCAGCCCCGGAATCCGCTCCACCAGCGCGGTGGTGACGGGGCAGCGGTCCGCATTGCCGTCGATGCGATAGCCATAGCCCCACAGGAAGAAGGACCGCCATTTGTTCACTTCCGCGATCGAGCGGTGATCGGGCGAGATGGTGGAAAGGCTGGGGGCGGCCTGGCCGCGCATCGCCACCTGCACCGCCTCCTCGCGGATCGCCCGCCAGTTCTCGCGCAGCATCTGCGTCCAGGGGAAATCGCGCACGTCGAGCACCGGCGCATTGGATACGAGCGAGGAGGAGGCGATCAGCCGATCGAAGAAGCCGCGCAGGTGCTTGCCGATAGTGATGATGAGCGGCCGCCCGCGTTCCGCCTTCATCGCGCTGCCGGGAGCCGGCGCGCCGGAGATCAGGTTGAGATCGGGCACCATCACCGGCGCCGGGGCAAGATCGTCGCCCGAATTATGCCCCATTCCGGGCCGCGTCTTCAGGTTCAGCTCCACGTCTATATCAATCCAGTCGTTGCGCCGACGAAACACGTGCCGGCGGGAAAACGCCCTGTCGCGGTAAAGAGGTCCACCACATGCTTGCTGGGGGGCTAACCCCGCTTCGGGTCCAAAACATGGCGCGAAAGGGGAAATGCTCCGGCAAGCGCCTTGCGCCGTTGCCGTCCGGCGCGCGGCTTCGTAGAAGCGGGTCCATGTCGTTCCTGATGCGCGCGGTGGCTGCCCCGCTGGCCGCCTTCGCCCTTGTCCTAAACACCGCGGCCCCGGCGGCAGCGCCCCGCAAGAAACCGGCCGCGGCCGCACCCGCACCCGCGCCCGCGCCGGTCACGGTGGATACCGCGCCCTGGCTGTTCGAGCGATCGGACATCCCGCCCGATCCGGCATGGCATTTCGGCCGGCTTTCCACCGGCCTGCGCTATGCCGTGCGCAAGAACGGCGTGCCGCCGGGGCAGGTGGCGGTGCGCGTGCGGATCGATGCGGGATCGTTGAACGAGCGCGATTCGGAACAGGGCTATGCGCACCTGATCGAGCATCTTTCGTTCCGCGGATCGAAATATGTGCCGGAAGGCGAGACGAAGAAGGTGTGGCAGCGCTTCGGCGCCACCTTCGGATCGGATTCGAACGCGCAGACCACGCCCACGCAGACGGTCTACAAGCTCGACCTGCCCGGCGCGACCGAGCAATCGCTGGACGAGAGCCTCAAGATCTTTGCAGGCATGATGGCGGAGCCTGCGATCACCGATCACGGACTTGCCGTGGAGCGCCCCGCCGTGCTGGCCGAGCAGCGCGAAGCGCCGGGGCCGCAGGTGCGCTGGTCCGACGCGATCCGCGCCTTGTTCTTCGCGCGCCAGCCGCTCGCCGACCGCTCGCCGATCGGCACGGTGAAGACGCTCGAGGCCGCGACCCCCGCGAGCGTGCAGGCGTTCCACGACCGCTGGTATCGCCCGGCGCGCGCCGTGGTCATCATCTCCGGCGATATCGATCCCGAAGTGGCGGCGAAGCTGGTCGTCAAGAATTTCGGGGACTGGCGCGGCAAGGGGCCGAACCCGCCCGACACCAATTTCGGCAAGCCCGATCCCACCGCGCCCGAAACCGCGACGATCGTCGAGCCGGCGCTGCCGCCGGTGATCGCGATGGCGACGATCCGGCCGTGGATCGCGCGCGACGACACGATCATCTTCAATCAGAAGCGCTTCATCGACTTCCTCGCCGTGCGCGTCATCAACCGCCGGCTGGAAACGCGCGCGCGCGCCGGAGGGAGCTTCCTCCAGGCGACCGTCAGCCTCGACGACGTGTCGCGCTCCGCCAACATCACCTTCACCAACATCCTGCCGGTGGGCGACGACTGGCATGCCGCCCTGCGCGACGTGCGCGCGGTGATCGCGGACGCCATGGCCAGGGCGCCCGCGCAGGATGAGATCGAGCGCGAATATGCCGAGTTCGACGCGGCGTTGCGCAACGACGTGGGCACCGCGCGGGTGGAGGCGGGATCGAAGCAGGCCGACGACATGGTGGGCGCGCTCGACATCCGCGAAACGGTGGCGGGGCCGCAGACCTCCTACGACATATTGAAGCAGGCGCATGAGAAGGGGATGTTCACGCCCGAAGCGCTGCTGGAATCGACCCGCCGCATCTTCACCGGCGTCGCGACCCGCGCGCTGGTCAACACCCGCACCGCCGACGGGGCGACTCCCGCCGCCGTCGCCGCCGCGCTCAAGGAGGACGTGACCGCGCTGGAGGGCGCGCGCAAGGATCAGGCGCGGATCGATTTCTCCGCCCTGCCCTCGCTCGGCAAGCCGGGCAAGGTGAAGTCCCGCCAGTCCGAGGGCGAGCCGGGGATCGAGAAGATCACCTTCGCGAACGGCGTGCGCATGCTGCTCTACGCCAATAATGCGGAAACCGGGCGCGTCTATCTGCGCATCCGCTTCGGGCGCGGCTATTCCACCCTGCCCGCGAAGGTGCCGACCCCGGCATGGGCGGGCGACATGGCCCTGGTGCCGGGCGGGATCGGCAAGCTCGACCAGGGCGATCTCGACGCGCTCACCAACGGGCGGCGAATCGGCATGGACCTGGATATCGCGGACGACGCCTTCACGTTCAGCGCGGTGACGACGCCGGGCGACTATGCCGACAACCTCCGGCTGATCGCGGCGAAGATGGCCTTCCCGCGCTGGGACGCCGCGCCGGTGATGCGCGCGCGCGCCGCGATGCTGGCGGGCTATCCCGGGCTGGACGCCTCGCCGGACGGCGTGCTGAGCCGCGATCTCGAACGCTATATCCGCGACGGCGACGTGCGCTGGGGCACGCCCGCGCGCGCCGAGGTGGAGGCGCTGACGCCCGAAAGCTTCCGCGCCTTCTGGGAGCCGGTGCTCGCCAAAGGCCCGGTCGAGGTGGACGTGTTCGGCGACGTGAAGGAGGACGAGGCGATCGCCGCCGTCGCGCGCACCTTCGGCGCGCTGAAGCGGCGCAAGGCCGATCGCGCGCGGGTCGTTCCGGTCGCCTTCCCGGCGCACAACGACAAACCCGTGGTGCTCACCCATGGCGGGCCGGAGACACAGGCCGCCGCCGTCATCGCCTGGCCGACCGGCGGCGGGGCGGCGGGCCATGCGGAGATGCGGCGGCTCGACATCCTCGCCTCCGTCTTCGGCGACCGGCTGTTCGATCGGCTGCGCTCGGTCGCCGGCGCCAGCTACAGCCCCTCCGCGCAAAGCCAGTGGCCGCTCGGCATGGCGAGCGGCGGGCGCATCATCGCCGTGGGGCAGGTGCAGCCGGACAAGACCGACCTGTTCTTCCGCCTGAGCCGCGAGATTGCCGCCGAGCTGGCCGCCAAGCCGCTCGACGCGGACGAATTGCGGCGCACGGTGGTGCCGACGCTGCAATATCTGGCGCGGGCCTCGTCCGGGAACCAGTTCTGGCTGATCCAGGGCAGCGGCGGGGCGTTCGATCAATCGCGGATCGATGCGCTGCACGAGATCGCAAGCGACCTCGCGGCGATCACGCCCGAGGCGTTGCAGGCGACGGCGGCGAAATATCTGCGCCCCGACAAGGACTGGACGCTGGTGGTGCTGCCGCGCGGCAAGGCTGGGGGCGCGGGCAAGACGGCGGGGAAGTGAGGCTGCGCCCGCCGTCCACGCCTCGCGCCCGTCTTTCGTCCCGGACCCCCGGCTCGGGGCGAAGGAAGCGCCCTACTTGCCTCCCGCCTTCACCCAGGCGTCGATCTTCGCTTCCAGCACCGGCATCGGCAGCGCGCCGGTATCCAGCACCTGCGCATGAAAGGCGCGCGGATCGAAGCGGTCGCCCAGCGCCGCCTTCGCCTGCGCCTTCAGCTTCAGGATCGTGAGCTGGCCGATCTTATAGGCCAGCGCCTGCCCCGGAATGGCGATATAGCGCTCCACCTCGGCGGTGGCGTCGGTCTTCGCCATCGGGGAATTGTCGAGCATATACTGGATCGCCTGATCGCGGGTCCAGCCCTTGGCGTGGATGCCGGTGTCCACCACCAGCCGCATCGCGCGCAGCATGTCGTCGTTCAGGCCGCCCATCCGCTGATAGGGGTCCGTCTCCATGCCCAGATCGTGCCACAGGGTTTCGGAATAGAGCGCCCAGCCCTCCACGTAAGCGGTGTTCCCGCCGAAGCGCATGAAGGCGGGAAGCGCGGTGTTCTCCTGCGCGATGCTGATCTGGAAATGATGCCCCGGCACGGCCTCGTGCAGATAGAGCGTCTCCATCTCCCACATGTAGCGCGATGGGAGGTCATAGGTATTGTAATAGAACACACCCGGCCGCGATCCGTCCGGCGTGCCGGAGTTGTATGAGCCGCCCGCCTCGGTCTTCTCCTTGTAGGCCGGCACCGCGCGAATCTCGAGCGGGGTCTTGGGGATCAGCGAGAATTGCTCGCGCACGCGCGCGTCGACGCGCCTGCCGATCGCCTCATAACCCTCGCGAAGCTGCTCGGCGGAGGTCGGCTGGAACCGCTTGTCAGTGCGCAGGAAGGTGAAGAACTCGGCCAGGCTGCCCTTGAAGCCCACCTTCTCCTTCTGCGCCTCCATCTCGGCCCGGTCGCGCGCCACTTCCCTTAGGCCGAGTTCATGCACCTCCTCCGCCTTCAGCGGCAGGGTGGTGTTCGATTCGATCAGATAGTCGTAGAGCTTCGCGCCGCCCGGCATCGCGGAGAGGCCGACGCTGTCGCGCGCGTGCGCCAGATATTCGTTGGCGAGGAAATCGCGCATCCTCTTGTGCGCGGGGATCAGCACGTCGCGGATCTGCGCCGCGTAGGCCGCGCGCAGCCGCGCCTGATCGGCGGCGGGGATGGTGTCGGGGAACTTCTTCACCGGCCCGTAGAAGACGGAGCCTTCCACGCCCTGCGCGATCAGGTTGTCGAACTGCTCGATCATGTTGCGCACGACGAGCTTCGGCTGGACGATATTCTCCTTCACGCCCTGCCGGAACAGCGGGATCGCGCGATCGAGGATTTCGGCATATTCGCGGTTGCGGGTCAGGTTGTTCTCGTAATCCGCCAGCGTCTTGAACGGCGCGGCGCCCTGGCCGGACGCGAAATCGGGATAGAAGGTCTGGAAGCCGAAGAAATGGTCGAGCGGCCGCAGCTTCTGCGCGTTCAGGATATCGGGGGCATAGCCGCGCAGGTTGATGTCGGTCTGGTTGAGGAACACGTCATAGGCGATCTTGTCCACCGCGGTCAGCTTCGCCCGGTCGATCCGCTTCAACCGCGCGAGATCGTCCTCCGCCGCCTTCTTCTCCGCCGCATAATAAGCATCGGTCAGGTAATTGCCGAGGTGCGCGGCATAGCGCAGGTCGCCGCGCACGATGCCGTTGACGGGGTTGCGCTTCAGGCTCGCCTCGTCGCTGTCGTGGAACAGGGCCTTGAGCTTCGCGTCCTCCGGCCCGTCCCCCGGCAGCGGCGCGGGCGGCGGGGTGGTCTGCGCCATGGCCGGAACGGCGACGCCGGCGAGCAGGGCGGCGGCAAGCAGCTTACGCAAGTGCGATATCCTCATCCGATTCAGTGTATCATGCGGATACAACACTTTTTTGGTAGGGAAAAGCTGGTCTAGGCCGGGGCAAAGCAAGCCTCCGTTGCTCGCCGAGGCGCGCGCGGCCATCTCCCCCGCCATTATGGCGACCCTTCTCGATCCCGACGCGCGCGGCCGCGTCATCCTTGTCGGCGCGGGGCCGGGCGACCCCGGCCTGCTCACCCTGCGCGCGGCGGAAGCGCTGCGGCAGGCGGACGTGGTGGTGCACGACGGTCTGATCGACCCGCGCGTGCTCGATCTCGCGCCCGCCGCCGCGCAGCGCATCTCGGTCGCGAAGAGCCGCGCGCGGCACACCCTGCCGCAGGAGGCGATCAACGCGCTGATCGTCGCCCATGTGAAGGCGGGCGGCGTGGTGGTGCGGCTCAAGGGCGGCGACCCCTTCATCTTCGGCCGCGGCGGCGAGGAAGTGGAGGCGGTGCGCGCCGCCGGCCTCCCCGTGGAAGTGATCCCCGGCGTCTCGGCTGCGCTCGGCTGCGCGGCGGAAGCCATGCTGCCTCTCACGCATCGCGATCACGCCAGCGCGGTCAGCTTCGTCGCGGGCCAGTGCAAGGGGCTGACCGAGCAGGACTGGTCCGGCCTCGCCGGGCAGGGCCGGACGCTGGTGATCTACATGGGCGTCGCGACCGCCGAGCAGATCGCGGACAAGCTGATGGCCGACGGCGTAGCGCCCGACATGCCGGTGGCGGTGCTGGAGAAAGGCACGCTCGCCGGCCACCGCGCGCTCAAGACCCTGCTCGCCGATCTCGGCCCGATGATGGCGCGGGAGAATGTCGGCAGCCCCGCCATCATCGTCGTGGGCGAGGTGGTGGAGCTGAGCGATGCCGAGGACAAGCTCGCCCGCTGGGCGAAGGTTGCGGAGAATATCGCGTGAGGATCCTGACCGGAAACGATCTTCCCACCGGCGACGTGATCTGGTGGACCGGCGAAGGCTGGTCCCGCCATGTCGAGGATGCGGTGGACGTGGGCGACAGGGGCGAGGCGATCCTCCAGGCGGAGGAAGGCGCGCGGCGGGTCAACGGCCCCTATCTGATCGACGCGACCGCGACGCCCGGAGGCCCCCGCCCCGCGCATATCAAGGACCGCATCCGCGCGCTCGGCCCCACCGTGCGGCCGGACCTGACGCTGAAACCGGCCGATCCCGACGTCGGCAACTGGGTGATCTGATGTACCGCTACGACCAATATGACCAGGCGATCGTCGATGCGCGCGTCGACGAGTTCCGCGATCAGGTCCGCCGCCGGCTGGCGGGGCAGATCACGGAGGACCAGTTCAAGCCGCTCCGGCTGAAGAACGGCCTCTACCTCCAGCTCCACGCCTATATGCTGCGCGTCGCCATCCCCTATGGCACGCTGAGCAGCCGCCAGTTGCGGATGCTGGCGCATGTCGCGCGCAAGTACGATCGCGGCTACGGCCATTTCACCACCCGCCAGAACATCCAGTATAACTGGATCAGGCTGGAGGACGCGCCGGACATCCTCGCCGAGCTGGCGACCGTGCAGATGCACGCGATCCAGACTTCGGGCGAGAGCATCCGCAACCTCTCCGCCGATCAATATGCCGGGGCGACCGCCGACGAGATCGCCGATCCGCGCCCCTGGGCGGAACTGCTGCGGCAGGCGACCACCTTCCATCCCGAATTCAGCTACCTGCCGCGCAAGTTCAAGATCGCGGTGACGGCGGCGGACGAGGATCGCGCCGCGATCCGCCTGCACGACATCGGGCTGAAGCTGGTGAGGAACGAGGCCGGCGCGCTCGGCTTCGAGGTCTATATCGGCGGCGGCATGGGGCGCACGCCGTTCGTCGCGCCGCTGATCCGGCCGTTCCTCCCGGCCGAGAACCTGTTCTCCTATCTGGAGGCGGCGCTGCGCGTGTGGAACCGGGGCGGACGGCGCGACA
>JAYRJH010000421.1:0-2524 GCA_041906415.1 Sphingomonas sp.
AGGTGACATAGACAAGGCTGTTGTCCTTGCAGCGGAACGTCTTGTCGGCCTTGATCGCGGGCGGCAGCTCGACCGCGCCCTTGTTGGCCAGCTCGGCGGCCATGGGATCCGGATTGGTGTCGACCACTTCCGGCTTGCTCGGCTGGGAATTGCAGGCGGACAGGGTGAACAGCACTGCGGCGGCAGGGAGGAAAAGGTGGCTCTTCATAGCGAGGCCGACGCAATAGGCCCGACTCCGCTCTCGTCAAGCCGCATTTGAGGGATCAGCGCAGAAAGGCAGCCAACCTGTCCCATTCGGGTTGTTTCGCGGCGATTCCGACCGTGTGCAGCGGGCTGGAGGAGGGAAGGGCCACCAGCTCCACTTCCCGATCGGCCAGCAGCGGCCGCCCGAGCCTCGCCGCGGCGCCCCCGTTGAACGCCACCGCGCGCAGCACGGGCAGCGAGTCGGCGAGGGCGGGGAGGTCGTTGGCGGCATGGTCGCGGATCGCTGCGTCGGTGCTGCCGGCGCGGCGCGCGGAGGCGACCACATCCCACAGGCCGATCCGCGCCTCCAGCAGCGCCGCGAGCCGCGCGTCATAGGCAAGCGCCGCCAGATCGCGGCCGATCGCATGGCCGAGCAGGCGCCAGAACTGGTTTTGCGGGTGCGCGTAATAGCGCTGCTCTGCCAGGCTGCGCTCGCCGGGCAGGCTGCCGAGGATCAGCAGCCGCGTGCGATCGTCCGCCACCGGCGGGAAGGAGGATTTGCGCGTCATCATCGCCCTTATGAAGGCTGGCCACGCCCGGCTAAAGACCGGATGCGGTTGCGGCGGAGACGTGTCGGGGGCATCTAGCGGACATGCGCACCGCCCCGAACACGCTCGCCCTCATCGGCAACACCCCGCTCGTCCGCCTGAAGGGGCCGAGCGAGGCGACCGGCTGCGACATCTTCGGCAAGTGCGAGTTCGCCAATCCCGGCGCCAGCGTGAAGGATCGCGCCGCGCTCTATATCGTCGAGGACGCGGAGGCGCGCGGGCAATTGCGGCCCGGCGGCACGATCGTGGAGGGCACGGCCGGGAACACCGGCATCGGCCTCGCGCTGGTCGGCAACGCCAAGGGCTATCGCACGATCATCGTGATGCCCGACACGCAATCGCGCGAGAAGATGGACACGCTGCGCGCGCTGGGCGCGGAACTGGTGACGGTGCCGGCGGCGGCCTATTCCAGCCCGTGCCATTTCGTCCACACCTCGCGCCGCATCGCGGAGGAGACGCCCGGCGCGATCTGGGCCAACCAGTTCGACAATATCGCCAACCGCAAGGCGCATATCATGGGCACGGCGGAGGAGATATGGGCGCAGATGGACGGCCGGATCGACGGCTTCACCTGCGCGGTCGGCACCGGCGGCACCTTCGCGGGCGTCGGCATGGGGCTGAAGGCGAAGGACGAAAAGGTCGTCATCGCGCTCAGCGACCCTCACGGCGCGGCGCTCTACGAATATTACGCCCATGGCGAGCTGAAGGCGGAGGGGAGTTCGGTCGCCGAAGGGATCGGGCAGGGGCGGATCACCGCCAATCTGGAAGGCGCGCCGGTCGACACGCAATATCGCATCCCCGATCAGGAGGGGCTGGACTGGGTGGAGCGGTTGCTCGACGAGGAGGGGCTGTGCCTGGGCCTGTCGTCCGGCATCAATGTCGCTGGCGCGATCCGGCTGGCGCGTGACCTGGGGCCGGGCAAGCGCATCGCCACCATCCTGTGCGACACGGGATTCCGTTATCTTTCCACGCTCTACAACCCGGAATGGCTGGCGGCCAAGGGGCTGGAGCGGCGCGCTGCATCGTAAAAACGCGATGTAAAGGGTTCGACATTCGCGGCTTTGGCGATTATTGTCCCGAAACGGATGAAAACCGGAAGCTCCACATCTGGCCAGGAAAAGCGCGGGCAGCCAAGCGGCGGCGGCCAGGCGGTGCAGCGCGTGCGCGTGGGCCTGATCGGGCTTGCCGCCGTGGTGCTGCTGATCGGGCTGGCGAGCGCGATCTTCAGCGCGGCGAACCGCGAGAAGCCGGCCGCGGCGATCGACACGCCCAAGCCGGAGGCGATCGCCAACATGACGCTGGCCAACAACAGCGCCCCCGCCGCCACCGCGCCGAACGAGCCGCTGGCGGAACTGGGCGTCGCGCCGGCGACCGCCAACGGCGCCGCGCCCGCCGCGCCGCGTCACTGATTCCCTGATGCCCTCCATCAGCATCGCCCGATCGCCGGGGAAATCCGGGGATCGGGCGGCGATTCCCCGTTCCTCCCCGAATCCGGCGCGGATTCGGGGAGGAACGGAGCCGGAACATCCCCTGCCGCGGACAATGCGCGACGGGGAGAAACCGCCCGGTTAGGCGCAATTTCCCCGATCTTCCCCAGATTTCCCTTCACATCCCCAACCGCCCCTGATATCAATTATCGGGCAGAGGGGCGGACTCGCTGTTCATTGTCTTCGTGATTGGCGGGCGGCCGGACGGGCCGATTCCCAGGCCGGAGAGGCGTGTCCGTCGCGGGT
>JAYRJH010000422.1:0-2517 GCA_041906415.1 Sphingomonas sp.
GCGCGCGAACACGAACGGTAACACCGGCAGGATGCACGGCGACAGGATCGTCAGCGCCCCGCCCAGATAAGCCAGAAGGAACAGGATCATCCGAACCTCACTCCTGCGCGATGAAGCGCATGGCGACGCCGTTCATGCAATAGCGCAGCCCGGTCGGGCGCGGCCCATCGTTGAAGACATGGCCGAGATGGCCGTCACAGCGCGCGCAACGCACTTCCGTCCGCACCATGCCGAGCGAACGATCCTGCCGCTCGGTGATCGCGCCGGGCAGATGATCGTAGAAGCTCGGCCAGCCGGTCCCGCTGTCGAATTTGGTCGCGGAGGCGAACAGCGGCAGCGCGCAACCGGCGCGGACGAACGTGCCCGCGCGATGCACGCCATTGAGCGGGCTGGAGAAAGCGCGTTCCGTGGCGCCCTGCCGCAAGACGGCGTAAGCGGCGGGGGAAAGGCGCTTGCGCCAGTCTGCGTCGGACAGGCGCAGCGGCGCGACCACCTGGGCGGCTTGCGCCGTCATCGCCACCAACGCAATGGCAGACCCCGCCCATAGCGTCAGGAACATGCGCCGGTCGTGAACACTCTCCATGCTCGCCTCCTCAGCTGCGATAGCCCAAGGGGAAAAGGCGCTTCAAAGCCTCGACCTTGGGGCGATCGGTTACGATAATATAGGGACAGGCCGGATGGCGGGCCATGGAGTTCTGATGATATTCATCGGCCAGGTAGAAGATACAAGTGATCCATCATGTCGGCCCGCGTGGACGCCAGTCCTCGCGACATGCCTCAATGCCCGAGCTGGCGGATATCGAACATCTCGGGGACAGGCGCGCGCTCGAACGACCATTTCCCGTCCCTGAAATCCAGGGTTTCGGAATCCCCTTCGGCCTCCCGGTCGGCACGCCATTTCGCGAAGCCCGGATAGAAAGCGCGGATGGACGGCGCGTCGAGCCAGGCGGCCTTGTCCTTCAGTTCATGGCGATATCTGATCTCGACATTCCGCATCGTCTGGTCGACCGAACCCACTTCCACTTTCCCGACCGCGCGCCTGCCATAGCAGATCACCGTCTTGTAGCTGGCCATGGCGCCACTGCCGGCGCGAATGAATTTCTGCCCCTCGGGCGTCAGCACATAACGGATGACGTGCCGTTCGCCGGAGCCGGTCAATGGATCGGCGACCGTCACCTCCCCTTCGCGCCGGACCAGCCCCGCGTCGGCAAATGCCTGCATGCGCTGTTGCTCGAAGGTCGAATCCACGGGCACGTCGCGCGGCATGGCGAAGAAGGGCGTGCAGACCGGATTGGCGTCGAAATAGGTCTGGAGAAGATCGTGCGCCCAGCGCTCCGACGGCGCCTCGATGTTGCCTTCCTCATCGGCCTGCCATGAAGCCTCCTCGGAGGAGGTTCCGGAACAGCCGGCGATGAGCAGCAGGGCTGCGGGAAGCAGGCGAGGAACAGGCGATCTGACCATGGGATTTCGTCTCACGATGGCAGGATGATGATCTCGACGCGACGGTTGCGCTGGCGTCCTTCGGGGTCGTCGCTTCCGTCGTCATGGATATTGGGCGCTACCGGCCTGCGCTTCCCGAACCCCCGCACCTCGGCTGTGCGATCCGTCCGCTGTTCAAGCCAATCGGCTACCGCCCCGGCCCGGCGCTTCGAGAGGGCATCGTTATAGGCATCGTCGCCCCTGGCATCGGTATGCCCGGCGACCGCGATCCTCGCGTCCGGGTAATTGGCGAGCAGCCGCGCCGCTTTCTCAAGACCTTGCGCGGCATCGGGGCGAAGCGTCGCCTTGTCGAAATCGAACAATATGTCGGCGGGCAGGTCGAAACGGATCGAGCGGTCCTCCGCCTGCCGCGCCTGCAATTCGCCCAACAGCAGACGTGTCTCCTCGATCCTGCCCGGCGCGATCTCCGCCTCGCGGAACAGCGATCGCGCGCCCGCCGGAGCGAGGCCGCTTTCCGGCACGCCGCCGGCTTCGAGAGCGGTCATCCGGGTTTCGGCCACGTCGGTCCGCACCGTCATGTGCGAATCCATGGCGGCCAGGCTGCGCGGTTCGGGACGCCTGTCGCAGCCCGTCGCGATCGCGGCCACCAATGCGGCTAGAAGGAGGCGTCTCCCGCTCGTCACGGCGATCAGTTCGCCGCGCCATCCAGATGGAGCGGGATCGACAGCCCCGGCGCCGTCACCGAATCTCCGGGGTTATTGTTGTTGATGACGAGGGTGAGCGTCTTCGTGCCCGGCGCCACAGCCCCCAGGAAAACAAGCTGCCCGCCCATCTGCTGGCCGCGGATGATATGGATCGAGGGGTTTTCGGCCGGCTGCTTGAGCATCAGCCTGTTTCCCTGCTCGTCCTGCAGATAGGTGGGATCGGAAGCGAGCGGGACGTTGTTGGTTTCCGTTCCGCCATAAGATGCGCTGACGGTCAGGATCGTCGCGTCCGTGCCCAGCTCGATGCCCTTCACCCGCACCGTCAACCCGATCGGCGCGACACCCTGTGCGCTGAGCGCCACGGCGCGCGCCT
>JAYRJH010000423.1:0-2515 GCA_041906415.1 Sphingomonas sp.
TTCTCTGCTGGAACGAAGGTCAACTCCGCGTCGAGCGTGAGGGTGCGGACATGCCCGGAATAGCCGGACGGGGTGCGGGTAAATTGGCCGATCTGTGCCATGGGAGGTTTCCTTTGCTATGCGGTGGAGAAGACGCGGGCCGTTCGCACGCCCCGCAGCGGACGCGCCGTCACCGCATCGGCGCGCGCCAGACAAAGCGGCCATCGCCGTCTTCGTCGGTGAAAAGCGGGATCGCGCGGCCGATCACCGCCGAGGCGGGGAACGGGCCGAAATAGCGGCCGTCGAGGCTGTCGCCGACGTCCGGGTTCATCAGGAAGACTTCGCCCTCGGCGATGACGCGGCAGCCCTGCCAGACCGGCAGGTCTCGGCCGAGGCTGTCGCGGTCGCGTGCTTCGCCGAGCGGAACACCATCGACGGCGATGGCGCGGCCGGCGCGGCAGACGCGCTGTCCGGGCAGGCCGATCACGCGCTTCAGAAGCGGCACGTCGCGCGCGACGTAGCCGCGGTCCACCATGTAGGACGCGAACGGCTCAGGTGGCATGACGGCGACCAGATCGGGCATCTCGATCCGATCAGCGGGCGCGACGGTGTAGAACCCGATCGGCACGCTGGCCGATGCGTTCCAGAGCAGCCTTGGCGCGGTCGGAACGAATCCGGCGATGGCGATCCCCAGCGTGGCCGCCGCCGTCACCATGACATAGCGAAAGCGCGTCATGGGGCGATCTCCCGGCGCCGGAGCCATGCCTGATGGCGCTCGGCGGTGTAAGGACGCGGCGCTTCGCCTGCGTTCATCCAGTGGGCGACATGCCGCCAGTGATCGGGATCGACCTGGGCGGGATCGACGCCAATGGCCTCGATCCCGTCGACATGGCGAAGGACGGCCTCAACCTTCGGCCAGCCTTCGATCTTCAGCAGGATTTCGCCGCCCGGACGGACGAAGGGCAGCGTCTGATAGGATTCGCCCGGCGCAACCGCGCGCAGGATGTCGAGGCGCGAAATGATCGTGCCGTGGTCGTTCGCCGCCCAGCGGACGAACGCGAACACCGAACCAGGACCGAAAGAAACGACGCGCCGGTTGCGGTCGAGGATCTGCGTTCCCGCCTCATGGCCGAACCTGATCCAGTATTCGGTCCTGCCCTCCACCCAGGTCAGTTCCACGCGGGTCAGATCGCCATCATGGGCATCGATACCGATCATGGGCGGTCTCCCGCTGTGTCGGGAAACTCGCGCGCAAGCAGGTCACGCAGCATGTCCGCGACGGTGGTGCCGCGCCCGAACGCGGCGATCTTGATCCGCCCGCGAAGCTCGGGCGTGATGTCGATCGTCAGCCGGGCGGAATGGGCGGCTGCGGCGCCATCGCGCGCTGGCCGTCCATCGCCAGCCTTGATCCAGCCATCGGGATCGGCTGGGCGCGTAGCGAAGCCGCGCTTGTCCGTGCCGGCCGTCATGACGGGGCTCCGTCATGGAACGGCAGCACGGTGGCGATGCGGGCGCGGGCGAGATCGGCCATGTCGGCGTCGATCTCGCAGCCGAGATAGCTCCGGCCGGAAAGCCGACAGGCTTCCCCGGCTGCGCCGGAACCGGCGAACCAGTCACCGACAAGTCCGCCTTCCGGGCAGCTCGTGCGGATCAGGATTTCCAGGAGCGCCGACGGTTTCTCGGTCGGATGGATGGCGCGGCCGTGGCAGTTGCGCAGGTAGATGACCGAGCGCATGAGGCGCGGTCCGCCGTCATGGCTAATGTAATGGCCGGCGTCGATCTGGCCGGTATGGGGTGGACGCTGCTTGCGCCGCACCGTGCGGGCCGTTGCGTCGGGCGTGGTCTGGACGTCGTTGTAGATGTCGCGCCAGGCGGTCTCTGCCGGATAGAACTGGACGGCCAGCTCATGCACCCGCTTGAAGCGATCATTGTGAAAGCCGGTGCCGTTCTGCTTCTCCCAGATCACCTCCTGCGCGATGCGCAGACCCGCATTGGCGAAGTGGTCGGCGGTCGCCATGAAGGAACGAAGTGAACCGAAAACCCAGAGCGAGCCGGTCGGCTTGAGGGCGGCGCGCGCCAGCGCGACCCAGCCCTCGACGCGCCGGTCCCAGGCGAGCGAGGTGTCGCCATAGGGCGGATCGGCGAGGATCATGTCGTAGGGAGCGTGCCAGGGCATTTCTTCGCGGCAGTCGCCGGTCAGGATGGTCATTGGCCGACCCTCCCGATGCCCAGCCGCGCAATCTCATCGGTGAGCGCTGCGACTTCACGCGCGGCAGGAGATTGGCGGTCGATCTCGCCTGCGAGACGACCTGACTGTGCAGCGTCGGCGAAGACGACGCGCTGCCCGACAGTGGTGGCAAGGACGGGCGGGTCGTGATCTGCAAGGCTTTCGGCCGTTTCGCGGGCGATGACGGTGCGCGCGCCGCAGCGGTTGAGCGCGAAGCGGGCGACGAGTTGGGGCCGATAGATGCGGGCCTCTGCGAGGAGGGCCAGCATTTCGGCGGAGGCCCAGCCGTCGAGCGGCGACGGCTGCACC
>JAYRJH010000424.1:0-2507 GCA_041906415.1 Sphingomonas sp.
CCGACGTTTCCCGCGATATCCGGCTCGTAAAGGGCGATGCGCATCGCGGGCCCGATAACGGGGGCCGAGGATTTGCGCAAAATGCTGTTGGCAGACAGGGGGGTGATGGCTATCAGACGCTGAACCTCCGTGGGGACGGTGGGATAAAGGTGGGCGTGGGGGGATATCACCATCCGGCACCATGCGCCCGCCTGGCAGGAAGGGACAAGGGTTAGCGAATGGCGACGGTCGAAGACACGATTCCCCCGGGTGAGAACCCAGCCCCCTATCTTGAGGAAGGTCACGATCCCCGCCGGCGCGATTTCATCAATATCGCCGCCGTCGCATGGGCCGGGGTCGGCGCGGGCGTCATCGTCCTGCCGCTCATCAACCAGATGAACCCCTCCGCCGACGTGCTGGCGCAGGCGACCACCGAGGTGGACCTGTCCAAGATCGCGCCGGGACAGGCGATCAAGACGATCTTCCGCAAGCAGCCGTTGTTCGTGCGCAACCTGACGCCGAAGGAAATCGCGGAGGCCGATGCGGTGCCGCTCAGCGTGCTGCGCGATCCGCAGACACTGGAGCAGCGCACCAAGCCGGGGAAGAAGAACTGGCTCATCACGCTCGGCGTCTGCACCCATCTGGGCTGCGTGCCGCTGGGCGCGGGCGAAGGCGAGAATCGCGGGCCGTTCGGCGGCTATTTCTGCCCGTGCCACGGCTCGGCCTACGACACGGCCGCGCGCATCCGGCAGGGGCCGGCGCCGCTGAACCTGTTCGTACCGCCCTATACTTTCACGTCTGACACGGCCGTAACGGTCGGTTGAGGTAGCGCAAGATGAGCTTTCCCTGGGCCAAACATTATGAGCCGAAGCAGCCGCTGATGCGGTGGCTGGACGAGAAGCTGCCTTTGCCGCGCCTCGTCTACAATTCGATCGGCGCGGGCTATCCCGTGCCGCGCAACCTCAATTACTGGTGGAACTTCGGCGTGCTGGCCGGCGTGGCGCTGGTGTGCCAGATCGTCACCGGCATCGTGCTGGCGATGCATTATGCGCCGAACGCGCTCGTCGCCTTCGGCTCGACCGAGCATATCATGCGCGACGTCAACGGCGGCTGGTTCCTGCGCTATGCGCACGCCAACGGCGCGTCGATGTTCCTTGCCGTGGTCTACGTCCATATCGGGCGCGGCCTCTATTACGGCTCTTACAAGGCGCCGCGCGAGATGGTGTGGCTGCTCGGCGTGGTGATCTTCCTGCTGATGATGGCGACCGCCTTCATGGGCTATGTGCTGCCGTGGGGCCAGATGAGCTTCTGGGGCGCGCAGGTGATCACCGGCTTCTTCTCGGCGATCCCCGGCGTGGGCGAGACTGTCCGCATCTGGCTGCTGGGCGGCTTCGCGCCGGACAATGCCGCGCTCAACCGCTTCTTCTCGCTTCACTATCTGCTGCCATTCGTGATCGCGGCGGTCATCATCCTGCACATCTGGGCGCTCCACATTCCCGGCTCGAACAACCCGACCGGCGTGGACGTGAAGGGCGAGCAGGACACGGTGCCGTTCCATCCCTATTACACGGCGAAGGACGGCGTGGGCGTGGGCGCTTTCTTCCTGGTGTTCGCGCTGCTGGTGTTCTTCTCGCCGAACCTGCTGGGCCACCCGGACAATTACATCGAGGCGAACCCGCTCTCGACGCCGGCGCATATCGTGCCCGAATGGTATTTCCTGCCGTTCTACGCGATCCTGAAGTCGTTCACCTTCAACTTCCTGTGGATCCCGGCGAAGCTGTGGGGCGTGCTGGCGATGTTCGGCTCGATCCTGCTGCTGTTCTTCCTGCCGTGGCTGGATTCGTCGCCGGTGCGTTCGGCCAGCTATCGTCCGAAGTATCGCATGTTCCTGGCGGTGCTTCTGGTGGACGTGCTGGTGCTCGGCTATGTCGGCGGGGCGGAGCCGATCGCGCGCAACGTCATCATGGGGCAGATCGCGTCGATCTATTATTTCGCGCACTTCCTCATCATCCTGCCCTGGGTCGCGCGCTCGGAACGTCCGATGCCGCTGCCCAATTCGATCACCGAAGCGGTGCTCGCCAAACATGGCGAAACCGCTCACGCCGAACCGGCGCTGGCGCACTGAGCCGAACGGGGGACTGAAAAGACAATGGTTCGCTCAATCGCACTCCTGATCGGCGCGGCGTTCGTTGCGGCGCTGGCCTTCGCATTGTTCGGCACGGTGAAGACCGCGATCACCGACCCCGCGCCGGAAACGGCCGAGGAGGTGTATCACGTCCATCCCGAGAATATCGGGCTGAAGTCCGCCGGGCTGTTCGGCACGTTCGACCGCCAGCAGGCGCAGCGCGGCTTCCAGGTCTACAAGGAAGTCTGCTCCGCCTGTCACTCGCTGAAGTTCGTCCACTTCCGCGATCTCACCAAGCTCGGCTATTCCGACGCGCAGGTGAAGGCGATCGCCGCCGGCTGGGCGATCGAGCAGCCCTCGATCAACCCGGACACGGGCGAAGCCGCCACGCGCAAGAACACGC
>JAYRJH010000425.1:0-2505 GCA_041906415.1 Sphingomonas sp.
GTTCGGCCGCACCTATTGCGAGCGCTACGGCGTGAAGGATCTCACCATGTCCGATCTGGTGACGATCGCGAACACGCAGGACATGCAGGTGCGCGCGGCGTGCGACGCGGGGCGCTTCCCGGTGATCGTGGATACCGACGCGCTGATGAGCGCGGTGTGGGCGGACATGATGTTCGGCCGCCGCGATCCGTGGTTCGCGCGGTGGAACAATGTGGCGGACCTCTACCTGCTGTTCGACATCGACCTGCCGTGGATCGAGGACGGCACCCGCATGTTCGGCGACGCGGAGCAGCGGCGGCGGTTCTTCGACCTGTCGAAGGCGGAGCTGGAGCGGCGGGGGGTGCGCTGGGAACTCATCAGCGGATCGGGCGAGGCGCGTTACGAAGCGGTATTGGACGCGATCGCGCGGGCGACGGCCAAGGCGGCCTAAGGCTGCCTAAGGCGGATCGGGCCAGCATCGCGAGGATATGGAAAGGGCCGGCCCCCGCGGGAGCCGGCCCTTTCATATTCACTTCGACGGGGCGAGCCTGGTGTTCAGCACCCAGCCGACATTATCGTTCTCGTCGGCGACTTCCCACCACAGGCCGTTCTTGTTGCCCGTGGGATAGACGATCGCGCCGGGCGGAAGCGTGCGGATCGTCTTTGCGCTGGCGACGGCGCTGGCGTGCATCGCGACCGGGCCTTCGGTCGTATAGGTCTTGGTCGGCGCCGCTTCGGCGGTGCCTTGCTGGCCGGGCTGGACCAGCCCCAGCTCGTTCACCATCTTCGAATAGGCCTGGATGAACGACAGGGTGACGATTCGGCCGATATCGGTATTGTCATAGCCGCCGCCGACCGCCGCGAGGCCGCCACCGAAGAAGCCGGTGCCGCCGCCCGCGCCGAACGTCAGGTTGTTCTTCGCGGCATAGCCTTCGGATGTGGCGATCGTTTCGGTGGTGCGCACGTTGGTGATGGAAAGCACGGTGTTCGCCTCCATCTTCTTGCTGCCGAGGCCGCCGGCCAGCGCGCCGAAGCGACCGCCGATAAGCCCGCCGATCGCGCCGATGCCGCCACCGCCGGAGACGTTGCGGTTCGCGCCCTGGATTTCCGCTACCAGCACATAATCGGCGGCCTTGATCTGGCCCTGGCCCACGTTGGAGCGGCGCTGGAGCCCCAGGTCCGCGCCGATATCGCGCTCCCGCTGCGCGGCCTGAAGCCCGCTGCCGCGATCGACCAGGTTGAAGCAGCCCGAACGCTGCACCAGCACCTTCAGCAGCTTGGACGGCGGGGCGAGGCTGTATTGCGTCCACGGCCGGGGATCGTCGCCGTCGACGATCGAGATCGTGCCCATCTTGCGCGCGCAATGCGGCACGTCGTTCGCCGTCTGCTCCTGAAGCCGCTGGCCGGCGGACGGCTTGGCCAGCTTCTGCGCGTCGGCGGCCGACGCGAGCAGGGCCATCGCCGATGCGGCGGCGGCCAACGTCAATTTCCCCAGCATCTATTACTCCCCATTTTGCCGCACGTTATGCGGCGAGCCAAGACAATGCGGCCCGTAATCTTCTCATAATCCTAGCGCCAGCCGCATTGGGACGCCAGCGCCACCTTTGACGCCCGACGCGGCAACTCCTAGAGGCGCATCCGTTATGACAACGCCGCTCGACCGCATCCGCAATTTCTCGATCATCGCGCATATCGATCATGGCAAGTCCACGCTGGCGGACAGGCTGATCCAGCGCACCGGCGGGCTTTCCGAGCGCGAGATGTCCGCTCAGGTGCTCGACAACATGGAGATCGAGAAGGAGCGCGGGATCACCATCAAGGCGCAGACCGTGCGCCTCGAGTGGAAGGGCCATGTCCTGAACCTTATGGACACGCCCGGCCACGTCGATTTCGCCTATGAGGTGTCGCGCAGCCTCGCGGCATGCGAGGGCGCGCTGCTGGTGGTGGACGCGGCGCAGGGCGTGGAGGCGCAGACGCTCGCCAACGTCTACCAGTCGATCGAGCACGACCACGAGATCGTGCCCGTCATCAACAAGATCGACCTGCCCGCCGCCGATCCCGACAAGGTGAAGGCGGAGATCGAGGACATCATCGGCCTCGACGCCTCGCAGGCGATCCTCGCCTCCGCCAAGTCCGGCATCGGGATCGACGAGATCCTCGACGCCGTGGTGGAGCGTATCCCCGCGCCGAAGGGCGATCCCGATGCGCCGCTGAAGGCGATGCTGGTCGACAGCTGGTATGATCCTTATCTCGGCGTCGTCATCCTCGTGCGCGTCGTGGACGGCGTGCTGCGCAAGGGGCAGCAGGTGACGTTCATGCAGGCCGGCACGCAGCATCTGGTCGATCGTGTCGGCTGCTTCCGCCCGAAGATCGAGCAGCTTGCGGACCTCGGCCCCGGCGAGATCGGCTTCATCACCGCCCAGATCAAGGACGTGGCGCAGGCCCGCGTCGGCGACACGCTGACCGACGCCAAGCGCCCGGCGGCGCAGGCGCTTCCCGGCTTCAAGGAAGTGCAGCCGGTGGTGT
>JAYRJH010000426.1:0-2503 GCA_041906415.1 Sphingomonas sp.
TCGCGCTGGGCCATGGCGGCCTGCGCGAGACGTACCTGTGCCTTCGAGAGGGCGAACTTGCGGCCGCCTTTGCGGCCACGCGCGCGAGCAGCGGCAAGACCGGCCAAGGTGCGCTCGCGGATCATGTCTCGCTCGAACTCTGCCAGCGTGGCGAAAATGCCGAATACCATGCGGCCCGATGGCGTCGTGGTATCGATCTGCGCGCCTTTACCAGTGAGCACTCTGAGGCCGATGCCACGATCCGACAGGTTCTGCACCGTGCTGACGAGGTGCGTCAGCGTGCGGCCGAGCCGGTCGAGCTTCCAGACAATCAGGACATCACCGTCGCGCAGGGATTTGAGGCAGGCGGCCAGGCCTGGTCGATCATCGCGGCTGCCGGATGCGCGATCATCATAGATATTGTCCGCCTCCACCCCGGCAGCGCGCAAGGCATCATGTTGCAGGTCGAGGGACTGCGAACCGTCGCTTTTCGACACGCGGGCGTAGCCGATCAGCATGGATCACAAACGAAGGTTTGAGGTGGCGGCGCGAGCATAGGCATTTAACTACACCATTGTGTATCTCAACCAGCATCGCAATCAAGTTATCTCAAATACCAATTCGGAAAGAAAAAGGAACACGCATGCCCCGTCGCGTAACCCTGACCGATCGGCAGCGCGAGGCGCTGCTCTGCCTGCCGGTCGACCAAGGCGAACTGCTGCGGCATTATACCCTCAGCGACGAGGATCTCGGGCATATCCGGCAGCGCCGACGCGCTCACAACCGTTTCGGCTTCGCACTACAGCTTTGCGCCCTGCGCTACCCTGGCCGCGTGCTTGCGCCTGGCGAGGTGATCCCGGCGCCGGTGACAAACTTCATTGCGGCCCAGCTCGGGCTGAGCGGCGATGATCTACTTCTATATGCTGCGCGCGAGGAAACGCGGCACGAGCATCTGGCGGACCTGCGGCGGATTTATGGCTATCGCTCCTTTACGGGGCGAGGCGCGCGGGATTTGCGCGAGTGGATTACCCGGGAAGCCGAGACAGCGACATCGAATGAGGATCTTGCCCGTAGCTTCATCGCGGAGTGTCGCCGCGCGCGGACGATCCTTCCTGCCTCTTCGACGATCGAGCGCCTTTGCGCCGACGCGCTGGTGGATGCCGAGCGTCGGATCGAGAACCGTATCGCTGGACGGGTCACGCCTGCCCTCGCCGAGCGGTTGGGCGGCTTGTTGGAGGATACGGTGGATGGCCGTGTCACCCGTTTCGTCTGGTTGCGACAATTTGAGGTGGGCGCGAACTCACGGGCGGCCAATCGGCTGTTGGATCGACTGGAATATCTTCAGCGCCTCGACCTCCCGGAAAACCTCCTGGCAGGCGTACCCGCGCACAGGGTGGGTCGGCTACGCCGGCAGGGCGAGCGCTATTACGCCGATGGCATGCGTGACCTGCCTGAAAACAGGCGGATCGCGATCCTTGCGGTGTGTGCTCTGGAATGGCGGATGTCACTGGCCGATGTCGTCGTGGAAACCCATGACCGCATCGTTGGCCGTCTCTACCGGGCATCCGAGCGCCTTTGCAGCACCAGAATTGCTGACGAAAAGGCGGCTGTTCAGGACACGCTGAAGTCCTTCGCCGAAATCGGGGGTGCGTTGATCGGGGCGCAGGACGATGGTGCAGCGCTGGAGGGGATCATTGCTGCGGTGCCTGGCTGGGAACGGTTCAAATCTCTCGTCGCCACAGCTTCGGCGCTGACCAACGTGCTCGCGGCCGATCCGCTCAGTCGGGTACTGGACGGCTATCATCGCTTCCGCCTCTATGCACCCCGGATGCTGCGCCTGTTCGACATGCAGGCGGCTCCGGTCGCCGCGCCCCTTCTGGCAGCAGTCGCGATCTTGCGGCGAGGCATCAAAGCCGAACCGCCGATCAACTTCCTGCGCCCCAACTCCAAATGGCATCGCCATCTTCGCGGCGCGCCTGACGGTGATTACCGGCTGTGGGAAATAGCGGTGCTGTTCCACATCCGCGATGCCTTTCGATCCGGGGACATATGGCTGGCGGGTTCGCGACGCTATGGCGACCTCAAGCAGATTCTGGTCCCGGCGCAGGCGATAGAGCAGACCGCTCGCCTCGCTGTGCCGCTGCGGCCCGGGGAATGGATCGCGGAACGCAGGGCGCGAGTGGATACACGGCTGAAGGAACTGGGTCGCGCGGCGCGGGCCGGGACGATTCCGGGGGGCATCATTGAGAACGGCACGCTTCATATCGACAGGCTCAAGGCCGACATACCGGAGGGGGCCGAAGATCTCGTGCTCGATCTATACCAGCAACTTCCACCCGCCAGAATCACAGATTTGCTGCTGGAAGTCGATGAGCGGACCGGGTTCTCTGAAGCCTTCACTCATTTGCGCACCGGTGCGCCCTGCGTAGACCGGATCGGGCTGATGAATGTCCTGCTGGCGGAGGGTGTCAATCTGGGCCTGCGCAAGATGGCGGCGGCGACCAACACGCACAGTTTCTGGGAG
>JAYRJH010000427.1:0-1904 GCA_041906415.1 Sphingomonas sp.
CGGCCTCCCATAAGATACTGCCGTTGGGAGGCCGGGTGGGGGAGCGGGCTGGCGCCGCGACCATTTCCATCGCTATAGCGCGCGAACGATGCTTGCCGATCCCGTTTCCACGCTCCAGCGCATCTTCGGCTTCCCCGACTTCCGCGGCGTCCAGCGCGACGTGGTGAGCCGCGTGCTGGCGGGCGAGAACACGCTGGCGGTGATGCCGACCGGCGCGGGCAAGTCGCTATGCTATCAGCTTCCGGCGGTGATGCTGGAGGGCACGTGCGTGATCGTCTCCCCGCTGATCGCGCTGATGCACGACCAGCTTCGCGCGGCGGAGGCGGTCGGCATCCGCGCCGCCACCCTCACCAGCGTGGACGAGAATCGCGCCGAGACGCGCGGGCGTTTCCTCGATGGCGCGCTGGACCTGCTCTATGTCGCGCCGGAGCGCGCCTCCACCCCGGACTTCCGCGACCTGCTCCAGCGCGGGCGGGTGGCGTTGTTCGCGATCGACGAAGCGCATTGCGTCAGCGAATGGGGCCACGATTTCCGCCCGGACTATCGCCTGCTGCGCCCCCTGCTCGAAAGTTTCGCGGACGTTCCCCGCCTGGCGCTCACCGCCACCGCCGACGCGCACACCCGCGCCGATATCCTCGAACAGCTCGGTATCCCGCACGAGGGCATGGTGGTGGCGGGCTTCGACCGGCCGAACATCCGCTACACCATCACCCCGCGCGACAACACCACGCGGCAGATCGCCGACCTGATCCGCGCCACCCCCGGCCCCGGCATCGTCTATGCCCAGACGCGCGCGGGCACGGAGCGGCTGGCCGAGGCGCTGGCCGTTACCGGACGCCCGGTGCGCGTCTATCACGCGGGGCTGGACCCGGCGGTGCGCGCCGCCAACCAGGCCGCCTTCGTCGCAAGCGAGGACATGGTGATCTGCGCCACCGTCGCCTTCGGCATGGGGATCGACAAGCCGGACGTGCGCTTCGTCGCCCATGCCGGGCTGCCGAAATCGATCGAGGCTTATTATCAGGAAACCGGCCGCGCCGGGCGAGACGGCGATCCGGCGGTGGCGCATCTGTTCTGGGGCGCGGACGATTTCGCGCGCGCCCGGCAGCGTATCGCGGAAGTCGAGGAGCATCGCCAGCCCGGAGAGCGCGCCCGGCTCAACGCGCTCGGCGCGCTGGTGGAGACGGCCGGGTGCCGCCGCCGCATCCTGCTCCGCCATTTCGGCGAGGAACCGCCCGAAAGCTGCGGCAATTGCGACAATTGCCTCTCGCCGCCCAGCGCGATCGATGCCAGCACGGTGGCGCAGAAATATCTCTCGGCGGTGTTCCGCACCGGGCAGATGTTCGGCTCCACCTATATCGAGCAGGTGCTGACCGGCAAATCGACCGAGCGCAGCCTGACCAACGGCCATGAATCGCTTTCCGTCTGGGGAATCGTCGATGGCGAGGACACGGCTTTGCTCAAGCCGGTCGGCCGCGCGCTCCAGCTTCGCGACGCGCTGCGCGCCAACCCGCACGGCGGGCTGGAGTTCGGCCCGGCCGCCCGCGCGATCCTGAAGGGGGAGGAGCAGGTGGCGCTCGTCCTGCCGCCGAAGCGCGAGCGCCGGCGGAAAGGCGATGCCGCGCCCAATCCGGTCGGCGATCCCCTGTTCGAGGCGCTGCGCGCGAAACGTCGCGATCTGGCGAAGGAGGCGCAGGTGCCGCCTTACGTGATCTTCCATGATTCGGTGCTGCGCGAGATGGCGGCGACTCGGCCGACCTCGCTGGCGCAGATGGCGCGGATCGCGGGCATCGGGCAGCGCAAGCTGGACGCTTATGGCGAGGATTTCCTCCGGGTTATCCACGAAAACTGATCGCCGACCCGGTTCAAACGCGCGACAAGCTGCGCTAAGGGCATTGCGGCGCCGG
>JAYRJH010000427.1:1928-2494 GCA_041906415.1 Sphingomonas sp.
CCATCGGCATCGTGACCGGGAGGCCGGGGTGGGGGAGCGGCCCGGCGCCGCGTCCGCGCGAGCGGGCCAGAACAAGGTAACGTCATGCTTGATATCCGCCCCGTCGACGCCACCATCGCCGTCGCCCCGCAGATCGCGCCGGAGGACATTCCCGCGATCAAGGCCGCCGGCTTCGTCGCGATCGTCAATAACCGCCCCGACGGCGAGGATGCGGGCCAGCCGGACGGGGACGCGATCCGCACGGCGGCGGAGGATGCGGGCCTCGCCTATACCGCGATCCCGATCACCCATGCCGGCTTTTCCCAGCCGCAGGTGACGGCGATGATCGAGGCGCTGGAGAATGCGGGCGGGCCGGTGCTGGCCTATTGCCGCTCCGGCACGCGCTCCTGCAACCTGTGGGCGCTGGCGCAGGCGAAGCAGGGCGCGGATGCCGATGCGGTGACGGCTAAGGGGGCGGGTGCCGGCTATGACCTCACCAACCTTCGCCCGCTGATGGACGCGGTGGCGCAGCGGGGCTGAGGGTCCATTGGCCGCGATCAACTGGATGACGCTCGGCGGTTCGTTCG
>JAYRJH010000013.1:0-17988 GCA_041906415.1 Sphingomonas sp.
CGCCGGGCGCGGGCGATCGCGCGGCCGCGCCAGATCGCCATGTATCTGGCGAAGCGCCTCACGACGCGCTCGCTGCCGGAGATCGGGCGCAAGTTCGGGGGACGCGATCATTCAACCGTGATCCATGCCGTCCGCCGTATCGAGGCGCTGCGCGACAGCGATCAGGATATCGATGGCGCGGTCCGCATGCTGACCCGCCAGCTCGAGGGGTGATCCCCGCCGCCTCCGGTTGTGCGGAAGCGGCGGGAAGAGTGGTTCAGGCGGCCTTCCGGAGAACGGGCGCGGCGGACACGTCCTGCGTGGTGGCGGGAGCTTCCTGCCGGGTTTCGGCGACGCGCTTCGGCTCCGGCGAAAGCAGGCGGCTCGCCAGCACGATCAGGCCCATCGTGACATAGGCGACCACCACGCCTTCGATGCTGAACACCATCCCCAGCGCCAGCGCGATACGCAGCACGTTCGGATGGATGCCGAGATCGTCGCCCAGGCGGCGGCAGATACCGAAGATTTCAGGCTTGTCGTTGGCGGTGGTCATTGCACTGGCTCCGTGATCGGATGATGCACGGCGCTAAGCAGGAGACGTGCCAGTTATTTAATAGGTTGATTTGTCACGGATAAATTATCGTTCCTATTCTGACCTAGGTGAGTTGCGCCAGAAGTCGGTGAAATCCGCTATTGCCGCATTAGCCCCCCGAAGCTCGTCGAAGCCGATGCCTTTCGAAATGCGCCGGGGGGCGAGCGCGCGGGAAGGGCGGCCTAGGCCAGCAGCCCCATCGCCTCCTGCGCGGCGCGCAATGTCGGCGCCGCCAGGTCACGCGCCTTTTCCGCGCCGCGCGCCAGGATCGCGTCGATCGCGCCGCGATCGTTGAGCAGCCGCACCATCTCGTCGCGGATCGGCCCCAGCTTCGCCACCGCCAGATCGGCGAGGGCAGGCTTGAACTGGCCGAAACCCTGCCCGGCGAACTCGGCCACCACCTCCTGCGGCGTGCGGTTTGCGAGCGCGGAGAAGATCGTCACCAGATTGCGCGCCTCCGGCCGCCCCTCCAGCGCATCCCATGAATCGGGCAGGGGTTCCGGATCGGTCTTCGCCTTGCGGAATTTCTCCGCGATCACGTCGTCCGAATCGACCAGCTTCACCAGCGACATTTCGGACGGGTTTGATTTGGACATCTTCGCCGACGCATCGCGCAGGCTCATGATGCGCGGCGCGGCGGCGCTGACCAAAGGCTCCGGCAAGGTGAACAGCTCCCGCTCGTAATCGAGATTGAACTTGGTGGCGATATCGCGCGCCAGCTCCAGATGCTGCTTCTGGTCCTCGCCCACGGGAACATGGGTGGCGTTGTAGAGCAGGACGTCCGCCGCCATCAGCACCGGATAGTCGTAAAGGCCGACCGAGGCGCCCTCACGGTTCTTGCCGGCCTTGTCCTTGAACTGCGTCATGCGGTTGAGCCAGCCGACGCGCGCGACATTGTTGAGCAGCCACGCCAGCTCGCTGTGCGCGGGCACGCGCGTCTGGTTGAACAGGATCGAGCGTTCCGGGTCGATCCCGGCGGCGACGAGGGTCGCGGTCATCTCGATCGTGTTGGCGTGAAGCTGGGCCGGCGCGATCCATTCGGTCAGGCCGTGGAGGTCGGCGATGAAATACATCGTTTCCCCGCCCCGCGCCTGGATATCGCCCTGCATCGCCACCCATTGCTTCACCGCGCCCAGGTAATTGCCGAGGTGGAGATTGCCGGTGGGCTTGATGCCGGAAACGACGCGCATGTTTACCTTCTTGCTTTATCGACGGATCAGCCTTCGCGCATCGGCGAGCCGGAACGCGCCGAACAGGAAGGTCGCTGCCACGTAGACCAGCCCGCCCATCGCCACCAGCACGAACATCGCCCCCCAGCGCTCCAGGCTGGGGCCCGTGGTGTAGGGACGGAACAGGTCGTTGGCGAAATAGAGTATCGCGCCCATCAGCAGGGCGGCCGCCGCCAGCCGCCAGGCGCGGCGGCGAAGCTGGGCGTCGGGCATGAAATGCTCGCGCCGCCGAAGCTCGCGCCACAGCATCCACACGTTGACGGTGGAGGCGAGCGCCGTCGCCAGCGGCGGCCCCATATGGCCGAGCGGCAGGATGAAGGCGAGGTTCAGGACGAGGTTCACCACGATCGAGATGGTCGCGAACCGCACCGGCGTCTTCGTGTCCTGCCGCGCGTAATAGCCCGGCGTCAGCACCTTCACGAGGATGTAGCTCGGCAAGCCCAGCGAGAAGGCGGCGAGCGATTGCGCGGTCGCCACCGTGTCGCCGGGGTTGAACTTGCCGTGCTGGAACAGCGCCGCGACGATCGGCTCGCCGCAGACGATCAGCGCGACCGTGGCGGGCAGGGTGAAGAACAGCGCCAGCTCCATGCCGCGGTTCTGCGTCTCCATCGCCGCCGCATCCTCGCCGCGCCCGAGCTGGGAGGAGATGGTGGGGAGGAGCACGGTGCCGAGCCCGATCCCGATCAGCCCCAGCGGAAGCTGGTTCAGCCGGTCGGCGAAATAGATGTAGCTCACCGACCCCGCCGACAGCAGGCTCGCGGCGAGCGCCGTGGAGACGACGAGGTTGATCTGCACCGCGCCAGCGCCCGCCGCCGCTGGCCAGATCAGCGACAGCAGCCGCTTGACGTCCGGGTTGAGCACCGGCCGGCGGATGCGCAGCCGCACGCCCGCGCGGCGGCAGGCCCATGCCAGCCAGAGGAGTTGCAGCGCGCCGGAAACCGTCACCGCGATCGCCTGGTTGCGCGCGGTGAACAGCGGCTCGTGCCGGTGGAAGAACAGCAATGCGACGATCAGCGTGAGGTTCAGCAGGATGGGCGCCGCCGCCGCGACCCAGAAGCGGTGCAGCGAATTGAGAATGCCGCCGAGCAGCGAGACGAGGCTGATGAGCAGCAGGTAAGGGAAGGTGATCCGCGCCAGCTGGACCGCGAAGGCGAACTGGTCCGGCGTGGCTTCATGGAAGCCGCCGGAAAGCAGCCACGTCACCGGCCACGCCGCCAGCTCCATCAGCACCGTCATCGCGATCAGCACCGGGAGCAATACGGAGAGCGCCGCCTCCGCGAAATTCACGCCGTCCTCAAGCCCGCGCCCTTCCGGGTTCGCGACCTTGTGGTTGAACATCGGGATGAAGGCGGCGGAAAACGCGCCCTCGGCAAAGAGGGCGCGGAACATGTTCGGCAGGCGGAACGCGATCAGGAAGGCATCCGATGCGAAGCCCGCGCCGACGAATCGCGCGAACAGCGAATCGCGCACCAGCCCGAGCACGCGGCTCGCCAGCGTAAGGCCGCCGACCGAGCCGAGCGCGCGGGTGAGATTCATGGAATCAGCCGGTTGCGGCGGGCTTCAGGCGTTGCCGACGTTGCCGGCCGCTTCCTGCTGCGCGCGGGCGTCGGCCTGCTGCTGATAGAGGCCGTTGAAGTCGATCGGCTCAAGCAGCAGCGGCGGGAAGCCGCCGTCGCGGACGGCATCGGCCACCACGCGGCGGGCGAACGGGAACAGAAGGCGCGGGCCTTCGCCGAGCAGGAAGGGCTGCACGGCCTCCAGCGGCACGTTGCGCAGCCCGAACAGGCCGGCATAGGCAAGCTCCACGATGAAGGCGACGGTGCCGGCGCTCTCCGCGCGGATCTCCACCTTCAGCGTCACTTCGTGCACGTCGTCGGCCACCTGCTGCGCGCCGATATCGAACTGCACGTTGATCTCCGGGGCCTGCTGGCTCTGGTAGATTGCCGGCGCGTTCGGATTCTCGAACGACAGGTCCTTCACATATTGCGAGATCAGCCCCACCTGCGGCAGCGTGTCGGCGCCGTTGGGCAGCGGCTCGCCGCCGGTCGTCACGCCATTGTCCTGTTCGGCCATCTCGATCATTCCCCAAATGAGATTGAGGGACGCGGCCTTTTCCGCGCCCGAAAACTGCATGTCCGCGCGCCTAGCAGGGGGATTGCGGCGATTCAACGCCGTGAAAATTGAATCGTAAGCGTTTAGCGCCTATGTTGGAGCATGAGGGTTTGCCCCGGGCGGAAGCCGGCGCAGACCCAGCGTATTCGGAGGCCCGGTGTTCTATATTGTCCTTCTTGCGATGGTGGCCGGTTTTCTGGCGCTCAGGCTCTATTCGGTGCTCGGCAAGCGCACCGGGCATGAGCAGCCCCTGCCCAAGCCGGCGGAACTGTCGGCGGCCCCCGTTCCGCGCACGATCGACGTGACGCCGGAGGTGCGCGAAAGCGTCGCCCGCCCGATCGAAACCGGCGCGGAGGCGGGCCTGCGCGCCATCGTCGCCGGTGAATCCGGCTTCGACGTGCCGCGCTTCCTGGATGGCGCGCAGGCGGCTTATCGCATGATCCTCGAAGCCTTCTGGCGCGGGGACGAGCAGGCGCTGGCCGAACTGGTCGAGCCTGACGTGGCCAACGCCTTCGCCGAATCGATCGCCCAGCGCAGGGCGGCGGGCGAGGTGCTGGAGAACCGCCTCGTCTCGATCGAGCGCGCCACGATCGTCGGCGCGGCGCTGTCGGGGCGGGATGCGCGGATCACGGTGCGGTTCGATGCGGACATCGCCGCCGTCACCCGCAACGCGGAAGGGCAGGTGGTCGCCGGATCGACCAGCGACGCGGTGGAGACGCACGATGTGTGGACCTTCGCGCGGACGCTCAAGAGCAGCGATCCGAACTGGAAGCTCGCCGACACCGACGAAGCGTGACGATGCGCATAAGGGCGGGGCTGGCGCTTACGGGCGCTTTCGTTCTGTCGGCCTGCGTCGGCGGCGTCGCTCCCCCGACACGCCCTGGAACCGTGCAGCCGCCGCGAGAGGCGCCCGTGCGCCAGCCGACCCCCGCGACGCCCTTGCCGCCGGTGGCGCAGGCGACCGTTCCGGGCGCGGGCACGGCGGTTGCCGCCGGGCTGGCGCGCGGGCCGGATATCGCGTCCCTGCCGATCACGCGCGACGGGGCGGCGCGCGCGCTCGACGCCTTCCGCACGTCCTGCCCATCGCTGGTGCGGCGCAACGATGGCTCCGGGCTGACGAGCGGGACGGACTGGCAACCGGCCTGCGCCGCCGCCGCATCGACCGCGCCGGGCGATGCCCTGGCCTTTTTCGCGCGCTGGTTCGAAACGGTGCAGGTGGGCGACGGCCGCGCTTTCGTCACCGGATATTATATCCCCGAAATCGCGGGGTCTTTTTCCTATCGCAAGGGCTATGCGCCGATTTACGCCCGGCCGGACGATCTGGTCGATGTCGATCTCGGCCAATTTTCGGACGACCTGAAGGGCAAGAGCATCCGTGGCCGCGTCGACGGCACGAAGCTGGTGCCTTATTACGATCGCGCCGCGATCGAGCAGGGCGCGCTGGACGGCAAGGCGCGCGTGCTCGGCTATGCGGTCGATCCGGTCGAGTTCTTCTTCCTGCAGGTGCAAGGCTCCGGGCTGGTGCGGATGCCCGACGGCAAGGTGCTGCGCATCGGATATGATTCGCAGAACGGCCGCGACTATACCGGCATCGGCTCCCTGATGCGCCAGCGCGGGCTGCTCGGGCCGAACCAGCTTTCGATGCAGGGCATGGTCCAGTGGCTGCGCGCCAATCCGGAACAGGGCCGCGCGATCATGCAGGAGAACAAGAGCTTCGTCTTCTTCCGCCTGCTCGACGGGCCGCCGGTCGGCGCGCTGGGGCTGCCGGTGGCGGGCGGGGCGACGGTGGCGGCGGACCCGCGCTTCACGCCGCTGGGCGCGCCGGTGTTCCTGTCGATGGACCGCACCGATGCGACCGGCCTGTGGGTGGCGCAGGATACCGGCGGCGCGATCAAGGGCGCGAATCGCTTCGACACTTTCTGGGGTTCGGGCACGGAGGCGCGCCAGATCGCCGGCGGGATGAGCGCGCGCGGCACCGCTTTCCTGCTGCTGCCAGCGGGCACGTTCGATCGTCTGGCGAAAGGAACGGGCGGTGGCGGGCCGGCGTCTCGACGCTGAGGAGGCCGCGCTCTGGGCGCGCGTGAAGGCGACCGTGCGCCCGCTCCACCCCGCGCGGCGCAAACCGGCGGCGGAAGCGGCCCCGCCGCCTCCGCCGGCGCCAGCCCCGCGCGTGAAGGGACGCGTGCCGGCAATCCAGCCGCCGCCGGTCCGCCCCGCGCCGGTGAGGAATCCCGCGACGCTGGACGGAAGCTGGGACCGCAAGATCACGCGCGGCGGAATCGTGCCGGATGCGACGCTGGATCTGCACGGCCACACCCTGCGCTCCGCCCACGCCATGCTCGATGCGGGGCTGGAGCGATCCATCGCGCGCGGCGATCGCGTGCTGCTGCTCGTTACCGGCAAGCCGCCCCGGCCGGAGAGCGAGCGTCCCCATGCGCGCGGCGCGATCCGCGCGGCGGTGGCGGACTGGATCGCCGCCTCGCGCCACGCCGGCCATGTCGCCGCGCTGCGCGGCGCGCATCCGCGCCATGGAGGTAATGGCGCAATTTATGTCATTTTCCGCCGAAACCGACCGAAACTTTAATCTTTATGTCCTAGCGGTAACCCATGGCGGCGCTCTTCGTGCGCCCGCCGATGGGGTTTTGGGCGAGCATAATGGCAGGTCGGGGGACGTTGCGGGACAAGGCGATCATGTTCGCGCTTTGCGCGGGCGGCGTCGCTTTCCTGCTGGCGTTGATCGTCGCGCTGCATGAGGGCGCCGGCCCCTATGCCTTCGCCCGCGCGCTGATCCCGGGGATCGTCTGCGCCGCGATGTGCTGGGTGGCCACGCACCGCGCCGTGGCCAGCACGGCCAATGCGATCGACAAGGCGGTGGACCGGCTGGCGGAGGCGGCGGACGGCGGGATCGGCCCCGGCGTGCCCGAAGAGATCCGGGTGGCCGTGCCGCAACTCGCCAATGCGATGGATCGCCTGTTCGCCCAGCTTTCGGACAACATGGAGGATATCCAGCGGCTTGCCCTGTTCGATCCGGTGACGGGGCTGGCCAACCGCACCAATTTCCGCACCAGCGCCGAACGGCTGCTGGCGGAAACCCCGCACGACATGGGGGCATTGTTCTTCATCGATCTCGATCGGTTCAAGGCGGTGAACGACATGCACGGCCATGCCTGTGGCGACATGCTTCTGGCCATGGTGGCGGACCGGCTGCGCGACGTGTCCGACCGGGCGGTGGCGGAGGCCGACATCCATCCGCCCCTGATCGGGCGGCTGGCGGGCGACGAGTTCACGATGTTCTTCCCCGTGCTTTCGGATCTGCGCCACGCGGGCTGGCTCGCGGCGCAGGTGCTCGAGGCGCTGGCCGCGCCCTTCCCGCTGATGGGGGGCAAGGTGGAGATCGGAGCCTCCACCGGCATCGCGATTCGTCCGGATCACGGCGTTACGCTGCACGATCTGATGCGGTCCGCCGATGCGGCGATGTATAGCGCCAAGTCCGCCGGGCGCGGCGGCTTCGTCGTCTATGGCGAGCAACTGGCGGAGGAGATGGCGAACCGCATCCGCCTCGACGCCGAATTGCGCACCGCGCTGGATCACGACGAATTCGGGCTGGTGTTCCAGCCGCAGGTTTCGCTCGGCGTCGGCCAGGTCGTCGCGGCGGAGGCGCTGCTGCGCTGGCAGCACCCCGTGGATGGCTTGCGGTTGCCCGGCGCCTTCATCGGGCGCGCTGAGGAAAGCGGGCTGATGGTGGAGATTGGCGACTGGGTGGTGCGATGCGTCGCGCGGACGATCGCGCATTGGGCGTCGATCGGCTTCGAAGGCCGGCTGGCGATCAACATCAGCCCGCGCCAGATCGACCGTGCCGACTTCTTCATTCGGCTGCGTCTGGCGATGCGTGAGGAGAATGCGCCCGCGCGGCTGCTGGAGATGGAGATCAACGAAACCGTCGCCGCCCATGCCCGCGCCGACACCATCGCCGCGCTGGCGCAATTGCGGGAGGACGGCGCGACCGTCTCGATCGACGGCTTCGGCAATGGCCTGTCGAGCGTCGCCCGGCTGCGGCAATTGCCGATTGACCGCATCAAGCTGGATCGCGGACTGATCTGCGGGATCGTGCAGGATCATGCCACGCGGCAGATTGCCCATTCGCTGGTCGAACTGATCCACGCCCTCGGATGCGAGGCGGTGGCGGAGGGCGTGGAGACGCATGCCCAGGCAGAGCTGCTGCGCGTCATGGGGTGCGACGCGGTGCAGGGCTATGGTGTCGCGCGGCCGATGGAAGAGGGGGAGTTTCTCCTCTGGGCGGCCGGGCTGGCGGAGGTCGCGCCCGCGATCAGGCGCGCGTCGCTCGGCTGAGGATATCGGCGTAGATATCGGCCAGCGTGTGGAGATCCTCCACCGCCACCGCCTCGTCCAGCTTGTGCATCGTCGCGTTGGTGAGGCCGAATTCCACCACCGGGCAGATAGCGGCGATGAACCGCGCGTCGGATGTGCCGCCCGTGGTGGAGAGCGCGGGCGTGATACCCGTCCGCGCGAGGATGGCTGCGGAAACCATCGCGGAAAGCGGCCCCGGCTCAGTAAGGAACGCCTCGCCGGAGATGCGCGCCTCCACCTTCGCGCCGGGCGCATGGGCATGGACGACGCCTTCGATGCGGCGCACCAGATCGGGGCCTTGATGCTCGTCGTTGAAGCGGATCGACAGCCGCGCCGTGGCGCGGGCTGGGATGATATTGGTCGCCGGGTTGCCGACCGTGATGTCCGTCACCTCGATGTTCGAGGGCTGGAACCAGTCGTTGCCATGGTCGAGCGTGATCGCCTCGATCTCCGCCAGCATCGCCACCAGCTTCGGGATCGGATTGTCGGCGAGGTGTGGGTAGGCGACATGGCCCTGCCTGCCCGGCACGTCGATCCATATATTGACCGAGCCGCGCCGCCCGATCTTTATCATGTCGCCCAGCCGGTCGACCGATGTCGGTTCGCCGACGAGGCACATGTCCGGCTTCAGCCCGCGCTCCGCCATGCGATCGAGGATCGCGCGCGTGCCATGGACGGCCGGGCCTTCCTCGTCGCCTGTCAGCAGCAGGCTGACCGTGCCTTGCACGGGCGCGCGGGAGAGAGCGGCGATGAACGCGGCGATCCCGCCCTTCATGTCCACCGCGCCGCGCCCGTGGAGCAGCCCGCCGCGCACCTCCGGCGCAAAGGCCCCGGATGTCCAGCCCTCGCCGGGCGGCACCACGTCGAGATGGCCGGCGAAGGCGAAATGCGGGCTTTCCGTGCCCCGGACCGCGATCATGTTCTCCACCGGGCCGTCCGGCGCCTCGCCCACCGTGAAGCGATCGACCGCGAAGCCCAGCGGCGCGAGCATCGCTTCCGCCACATCGAACACCCGGCCGGCGGCGGGGGTGACGCTTTCGCAGGCGATCAGCGCTTCGGCGAGCGCGAGCGGATCGAGCGTCACTTGTCGTCGGCCTGCTGCTCGAACTTCTCGATCACCCATTCCTCTTCCTGCGCGGCGGCGATCCAGTCCTGCATGAAGGGATGGTTGAGAACGGCGTGGATATAGCCCGCCGCGAAGCGCGCGACCGGCAGCGAATAGGTGACGATCCGCGTGCAGACCGGCGCGAACATGATGTCCGCCGCGCCGAACGCGCCGAACAGGAAGTCGCCGTCGCCGCCGAATCGCGCGCGCGCCTGCGCCCATAATTCCATAAGCCGATGGAGGTCCGCGATCACCTCGTCCGAAGGCGTGCGGGGCGGGTAGACCTGGCGGATGTTCATTCCGCACTCGCGGCGCAGCGCGGTGAAGCTGGAGTGCATCTCCGCCGCCATGGAGCGCGCCATCGCGCGGGCGGCATTGTCCTCCGGCCAGAATTTCTCGTGGCCCACCTTGTCGGCGAGATATTCGATGATCGCCAGGCTGTCCCACACCACCACGTCGTCGTCCCACAGGATCGGCACCTTGCCGGAAGAGGGGGCGAACTCCGCGCCTTCGCGGCGCTTGTCCCAATCCTGATCGTAGAGGGGGACGACCATCTCCTCGAACGGCAACCCCGACTGGCGGCAGGCGAGCCAGCCGCGCAGCGACCATGACGAATAGGCCTTGTTGCCGATGATGAGCTTCATGGATGGTCGTTCCGCGATGGTTCGATACAGCGGAACCCGCGATAGCGCATTTTTCGCGCGGCGGGAGAGGGTTCCATGCAAGGATGGCCCGGCAACGATCGGAAAGCAGGTGCGCGATGACGGGGGATGCCATTTTCTGGCCCATGGGGGCGCTGGCGCTGACGACCTTCGCGGTGCTGGGGCAGATACCGATCCGGCGCGTGGCGGCGGTGAGGCGCGGAGCGATCAGCCCCGATGATTTCCGGCTGGGGGAATCGGAGCAGGTCGATGGCCATGTGTCGATGCCGAACAGGGCGATGATGAACCTGCTCGAAGTGCCTATATTGTTCTATGTCGTCTGCCTGATGGCGTTCGCGGCCGGGCTGGCGACGCCCGCGATGCTGATGCTCGCATGGGGCTATGTCGCGCTCAGGCTGTGCCACACGTTGATCCACCTGACCTATAACAACGTGGTCCATCGCGTGATCCCGTTCGCCGCCAGCAACTTCGTCCTGATCGCGATGTGGATCGTCTTCTTCACGCAACTCGCGATGCGCTGACCGCATATGCCCGTCCTCCACATCCGCGCCGACCTTACCCGCGAGGTTTTCGCGATCGATCGCCGGCCGGTGCCCGCGCGGGCGATCGTCATGGCGGTTATTGGCATGACGATGCCCGTGGTCGCGGGGGTGGCGCTCGGCCGGCCGCAGATCGGGCTGACGTTCGGGTTGGGGGCGACGCTGCTCGGCGGATCATCCGGCGGAGAAGGAATGGGCGGAAGGCTCGCCGCCGTGCTGCTCGCGGCGGGAGCGGCTGCCGCGATCGGCGCGCGGCCGTGGGGCGATGCCGCCGTCATGTTGCTAGTCGCGATCGCCGGCCTTGTCGCGAGCTACGGTCGGACGGTGGCGACGGTGGCAATCCGCTTCAGCACCTGCCTCGTCCTTTGCGCGAGTTTCGCGGCCGGAGGCCATGATAACGCGGCCCCGCTGGTTTTCGCCGCGGGCGCGCTCTGGAATCTCACCTTGCTTCGCCCTGCGGCGCCGCCGGCAACACGGCGCGCGCCGGACGGCGCCCGGTTCCGCGCGAGGCTGCGCACGATTGAAGGATGGCAGTTTCCGTTGCGGCTCGCGCTCGGCCTCGGCATCGCGAGCGCGATCCGCCACGCATGGCCGGCGCATCATTATTACTGGATCACGCTCACGGTGGTGCTGCTGACCCGTCCCGCGATCGAGCATGTCCCGGTCCGGGCCGTTCAGCGGCTGTTCGGTACGATGGCGGGTGTGGCGTTCGCCGCCGTCATGCTGATTTGCGTGTCGTCACCGACGGGTCTGTGCGTCGCGGCGTGCGTGCTCGCGGGGATGCTGCCGGTGGCGCGGGCGAGGAGCTATCTGGTCTATTCAGCCGCCTCCACGCCGCTCATCCTGCTGGTGCTCGATATCGGCAAGCCGGTCACGTGGGTGCTGCTGGTCGACCGGCTGACGGCGACGTTGGCGGCGGGGGCGATCGTGATTGCGCTGAACGTCGTCTTCGACCGGCTTCGGAGCTGGTCCTAACCCAGCGCCTCGATCACCGCCGCGCGCAGTTCCGGGATACCCAGCCCGCCTTCCGACGAGGTGGCGATGATATCGGGATGCGCCGCAGGGCGCTTGCGGGCTTCCTCCGCGGTGCGCTCGATGACGGTGGCGAGGTCTGTGGCCTTCACCTTGTCCGCCTTGGTGAGGATCAGGCGATAGCTGACGGCGGCGCGGTCCAGCATCTCCAGTATCTCGCGATCGACATCCTTGATGCCGTGGCGGCTGTCGATCAGCACGAGCGCGCGCTTCAGCTGCTGGCGGCCGCGCAGATAGTCGTTCACGAGGAAGCGCCATTTCTTCACCATGTCCTTCGGCGCCTTGGCGAAGCCGTAGCCGGGCATGTCGACCAGCCGGAAGGTGAGGGGGACGCCGATATCGAAGAAGTTCAGCTCCTGCGTCCGCCCCGGCGTCACGGAGGTGCGGGCGAGCGCCTTGCGCCCGGTCAGCGCATTGATGAGCGAGGACTTGCCCACATTGGACCGCCCCGCGAACGCCACTTCCGGCGCGGTTCCATCGGGCAGGAATTGCAGCGCGGGGGCGGATTTCAGGAAGGTGATCGGGCCGGCGAATATCTTCCGCGCGGCCTCGATCCGGTCCTCGTCGAACGTGTCGGTCACTTGGAGGCTGGCTCCATCAGCGCCGGATGGCGGGCGTAGAGCACGCGCTGCTGGACGATCGTGATGATATTGGTGGTGATCCAGTAGACCTGCAGGCCCACCGCGAACGGCGCCATCACGAACATCAGCACCCATGGCATCAGGGCGAAGACCTGCTTCTGCGTGTCGTCCATCGGCGTGGGGTTCAGCTTGAACTGGAAATACATGCTGATGCCCAGGATGATCGGCACCACGCCGATCGCCAGCATGTGCGGCGGCGTGAAGTTGAGCAGGCCGAACAGGTTTACCGGCGTGAGCGGATCGGGCGCGGACAAATCCTTGATCCATGCGACGAACGGCTGGTGCCGCATCTCGATCGTCAGCATCAGCACCTTGTAGAGCGCGTAGAAGATCGGGATCTGGAGCAGGGTAGGCAGGCAGCCCGCCAGCGGATTGACCTTCTCCGCCTTGTAGAGCGCCATGATCTCCTGCTGCTGGCGCTGCTTGTCGTCCTTGTAGCGTTCCTGAAGGGCCTTCATCTTCGGCTGGATCGCGCGCATCTGCGCCATGGAGGCATATTGCCGCTGCGCGATCGGGAAGACGAGCGCGCGGATCGTGAAGGTGAGGATGATGATCGCCACGCCGAAATTGCCGACCATGCGGAACAGCCAGTCGAGATAATAGAAGATCGGCTTCTCGATCACGCGGAACCAGCCCCAGTCGATCGCATAGTCGAGCTTCGCCGCGCCCTCCTTGTCGGTGTAGCGATCGAGCAGCTTCACTTCCTTCGCGCCGGCGAAGAAGCGGGTGGTCTGCGTGATCTGGCGACCGGGCGGCAGCACCTGCGGCGCGGCGGTGTAATCCGCCTGATAGGTGGTGTTCGCGCCCGCGCGGAACTGGCCGTCGAAGCTGCGCGCCTGATCGGGCACCAGCGCGGTCAGCCAATATTTGTCGGTGAAGCCCAGCCAACCGCCGGTGGAGGTGAACTTGCTCGGTTCCTTGTCCAGATCCTTGAAGTCCGGCTTGTAATTGGCGCTGCCGTTGGCGACCGAGATCGGGCCGGTGTGGATCGTCCAGCTCGCCGGGTCCTTCGATACGCCCGCGCGGTTGATGAGGCCGTATGCCGCGACCGGCACGGCGTTCGGCCCGCCGTTCGCCACCGTCTGCTTCACGGAGAACATGTAATCCTGATCGACCGAAAGCTCGATCTGGAAGCGCATGCCCTTGGCGTTGGCGGCGGTGAGCGTCACCGGCTTGCCGGGCGCGAGCAGGTTGGAAGAGGCCGTCCACACGGTATCGCCGGCGGGCGGCGAGAGGCCCTCGTCCCGCCAGCCGAACGCCGCGAAATAGGAATCGGTCGTGCCCGCCGGCGAAAGCAGGCGGATCGGGGGCGAATCCTTCGCGATCGTTTCCTTATAGTGCGTCAGCACGAGGTCATCGATGCGCGCGCCCTTCAGGTTGATCGAGCCTTGCATCGTGGGTGTCTCGATCCGCACGCGCGGGCTTTCGGCGAGCACCTGGTTGCGGTCGCGGATCGCGGACGGCGCATCGGCGGTGGCGGCGGCCTTGCCTTCCAGCACCTGCGTCTTGCCGCCCTGGATCTTCGTCACCGGCGGGTTGGTGGGGAAAAAGCGATTCTGGATCAGCGGCCAGCCGAACAGGATCAGCGCGGCGACCACCGCGAACAGCACGAAATTCTTGTTGTCTTCGTTCACGTCAGATCCTGTTTCCGGCGCTTCTTCCATCAGGGCACGGGGTCATGCCCGTGTCCGCCCCACGGATGGCAGCGCGCGATGCGTTTCGCCGCGAGCCAGCTTCCGCGCGCCGCTCCATAGCGGCGAAGCGCCTCGATTGCATAGGCGGAACACGAAGGTTGATAGCGACATGTGGGCGGCAACACCACCGACGGCCCGATCTGCCACAGGCGAACCAGCAGCATCAGCGCCCGCGCGATCATCGCCGCCGCGCCTTGGCCAGCGCCCTGGCCAGCTCGTCGCGCAAGGTGGAGAAGGGGCGCTCGATTCCCGTCTGGCGCCCGATCAGCACATGATCCGCGCCCCCGACGCCCTGTTCGGGCATCAACTCGCGGGCCAGCGCGCGCAGGCGGCGCTTCATGCGGTTGCGCACCACCGCGTTGCCGATCTTCCTGGTGACGGTGAAGCCGATTCGCATCGTCGCGTCCCCGTCGTCGCGCGGGCGGACAAGCAAGACAAAGCCGGGCATCGGCACGCGACGCCCGGCATTGGCGGCAAGAAATTCGGATCGTCTGGTCAGCCGCGAAAGCGGCGGCGGGCTCAGGCCGACAGCTTCTTGCGGCCGCGCGCGCGACGCGCCCGGATCACCGCACGACCGCCGACCGTCGCCATCCGCGCACGGAAGCCGTGACGGCGCGCCCGCACCAAGTTGCTCGGCTGAAAGGTCCGCTTCATCGTTCATTCCCGAATCTGAAAAACTAAAGGCCGTCACGCAAGGACGGCCAGAACGGGGCGTCGCATAAGCGAACGGGGCGTCCAAGTCAACGCGAACGGGCTCACGGTTGGCGCGTCTTTTGTTCGGCCCGGTTGCGGGCGTGGCGCCGCAGGGCGCTCGGGCGGCGCATCGTGCGATCCACCAGATGCCCGGTGCGCGGCCAGCGCCGCTTCAGCCGCGCCCAGCGCACCTGCGCCCAGCGCGAATTGCGCAGGATCAGGATCATTCCGCCCGCGAAAAGGAAGATGCCGCCCGGCCCCGGCAGAGGCCCCACCACCGCCGCGCCCACCAGCAGCAGCCCGCCCAATGTGAGCTGGACGATGCGGGATACGGGATGGCGTTGCGTCATGGAGGGCATTTGGGGCGGCTTCATCCCGTTCGCAAGAATGGTTTCCGCTCGTCGCAAAGGCTGTATGAACAACCCCTTACCGGGGGGTGTAATGGCAGCATTGGTCGCGACGGTCGCCTATCTGGGGCTTGAGGCGCGCGGGGTGGAGGCGCAGGTGCAACTCATCCCCGGCCTGCCCGCGTTCAATCTCGTGGGGCTGGCGGACAAGGCCGTGGGCGAAAGCCGCGAGCGGGTGAGGGGCGCGATCGCCGCCATGGGGCTGGCGCTGCCACCCAAAAGGATCGCGGTGAACCTGTCGCCCGCCGATCTGCCCAAGGAAGGATCGCATTTCGACCTGCCGATCGCGCTGGGCCTGCTCGCGGCGATGGGCGTCGTCGATGCGGAGGCGCTGGCGGATTATGTCGTCGTCGGCGAACTGACGCTGGACGGCCGGATCGCGCCTTCGCCCGGCGTGCTGCTCGCGGCGCTTCATGCGGCGGAGACGGGGAAGGGGTTGATCTGCCCCGCCGCGCAGGGAGCGGAGGCGGCGTGGAGCGGATCGATCGAGGTGCTCGCGGTGCCTGACCTGATCTCGCTCATCAACCATCTCAAGGGCCAGCAGCTTCTTCCGGATCCCGCGCCGGGCGAGGTGGAGGAAGCGTGCGGCGGCCCCGACCTGCGGCAGGTGAAGGGGCAGGAAGTCGCCAGGCGCGCGCTGGAGATCGCGGCGGCGGGCGCGCACAATCTGCTGTTCGTCGGCCCGCCAGGCGCGGGCAAGTCGCTGATGGCGGCGTGCCTGCCCGGCATCCTGCCGCCGCTCGACGCCGCCGAGGCGCTGGAGGTGAGCATGGTGCAATCGGTCGCGGGGACGCTCTCCGGCGGGCGGCTGACCCGCGCGCGGCCGTTCCGCAGCCCGCATCACAGCGCCTCGATGGCGGCGCTGACCGGCGGCGGCCTGCGCGTGAAGCCGGGAGAGGTGAGCCTCGCGCATCTCGGCGTGCTGTTCCTCGACGAGCTGCCGGAGTTCCAGCGCGCGGTGCTCGATTCGCTTCGCCAGCCGCTGGAGAGCGGGACGGTGAGCGTCGCGCGGGCGAATGCGCATGTCACCTTTCCGGCGCGCGTCCAGCTGGTCGCCGCGATGAACCCGTGCCGTTGCGGGCATCTGGGCGATGCGAGCCTCGCCTGCGCCCGCGCCCCGAAATGCGCGGCGGATTATCAGGCCAAGGTGTCCGGCCCCTTGCTCGACCGGATCGACCTGCATGTCGAGGTTCAGGCGCTGTCCGCCGCCGATCTGGTGATGCCGCCGCCCGCCGAAGGTTCCGCCGAGGTCGCCGCGCGCGTGGCGGCGGCGCGGACGGTGCAGGCGGATCGCTACCGGGGCGAGGCGGCGCGAACCAACGCCGAGGCCGACGGCGGGACGCTGGAGCGGATCGCGACGCCCGACGATGCCGGCCGGGCATTGCTGGCGGAGGCGGCGGAGACGCTGCGGCTGTCGGCGCGGGGCTACACGCGTGTGTTGCGCGTGGCGCGGACGATCGCGGATCTGGCGGGCGCGGAGACGGTGGGGCGGACGCATGTCGCGGAGGCGCTCAGCTATCGGCGGCGCGCGCCGGTGAATTGATGCCGGTCAGGCGCGGTGCGGGGCAAACAGGATGACGGCCGCCCCGGCGAGGCAAAGCGCCGCGCCGGACAGATCCCAGCGGTCCGGCCGGACGCCCTCGGCCGCCCATAGCCACAGAAGCGCGGACATGATGTAGATGCCGCCATAGGCCGCATAGGCTCGCCCCGCATCCGCCGTGTCGACCAGGGTGAGAAGACAGGCGAAGACGACGAGAGAGGCGCAGCCGGGGACGAGCCACCACGGCGATCTGTCCATCCGCAGCCATGCCCAGAACGAGAAGCAGCCGCCGATTTCCGCCAGCGCTGCGCCGATATAGATGGGAATGGATAGCATCGTGCCGGGGGTAACGGGTGATGACGCGCTTGTCTGCCGGCGTGGTGATCCGGACGCTCGCCTCAGGAGACGCGGATCATACCGCCGTCACCGGCTTCCCCACGTCGAGCTTCTCGCCGCGCGTCACGATCACCCTGTCCCCGAGCTTCACCGCGTCGAACAGCTTCCTGGCGAAGGGTTCGGGCACGCCGATGCAGCCGTGAGTCATGTAGCCGTCGCGCACGTCGCTTGCGTGGATGGAGATGCCGTCATTGGTCAGGCGCAGCATATAGGGCATCGGCGCATCGTAGATGTTCGAGACGTGATGCGCGTCCTTCTGCGTGATCGGGTAGACGCCGGTCGGCGTGGGCTTGGCGTCCGCGCCGTAGAGCACGGCGGCCGTGCCAATCTCATAGCCGTCGCGGAAGATGCTGATGACCTGCGCGGCGAGATCAACGGTGACGATGACGCGGCCTGTTTTCGGCGCGGCGCTTTCGTCCCAGTGGAAGTCGCCCATCTTCATCGCGCCCTTGATCGGCAGGACATGACGGATCGTATAGGCGGCCGGGTCGGCGGAAGGCTCCTGCGCCGCCAGCTTCGCCACCGGCGGCAATTCGCGGGAAACCAGCACATGATGCGGCGCTTGCCGGGTGGTGGCGACCGTCACCGCTGCCGCCGCGAAGACCGCCGCTGCGCCGAGCGCGATGTAGGAGGGGTGGGGGAGGATCATCCGCCCCTCCATAGCACCGAATCCGTTGCCAATCCGCTACCGGCCCGCCTCGTCGAGGCGGGCGACCTGTCCGGGCGAGAGCGCCAGCGTCAGCGCCGGCATCAGCTCCGCGAGCTGCCGCGTGCTCGTCGCGCTCGCGATCGGGGCGGTGACGCCGGGCTGCGCCATCAGCCAAGCCAGCGCGATCTGCGGCAGCGACGCCCCCGTCTCCGCCGCGACCGCGTCCATCGCATCGAGCACGCGTCCGCCCTTGCCCTCCAGCAGCGCGCCCATCCGCCCGCCGCGCACGCTCTTGCCCAGATCGTCGGCCGAGCGATACTTGCCCGTCAGGAAGCCAGAGGCGAGGCCGT
>JAYRJH010000428.1:0-2490 GCA_041906415.1 Sphingomonas sp.
GAAAGCGCCTCATCGCGGGGCCAGCGGCAGGCAAAGCGCGACCTCGAGTCCCGGCCGCGCATCGCCAATCGAGAGCGATCCGCCGTGAGCGCGGGCGATGGTTTCCACCAGATTGAGACCAAGGCCGTGACCCGCCGCCGAACGCGCGCGATCCAGCCGCACGAAACGCTCGGTGATGCGCGCGTGATCTTCCGCAGGGACGCCCGGCCCGTCGTCGATCACCGCGAGCCGCACCATGCCCGCTTCTTCCCGCACCCTCAATTCGATGCGCGTGCCGGGCGGCGTGTGCGCCTGCGCGTTGTCGAGCAGGTTGATGAGCGCCTGCGCGATCAATTCGCGATCTCCCGACACGATCAGCCCCGGAGCGATGTCGCTGACGAGGTTGCGCCCGCCGTCGGCGATCGCCGGCGCATAGCTTTCGCAAAGGTCGGCGGCGAGCAGGCTCACGTCGACGGGCACGAACCCTTGCCGGATCTCACCGCTGTCGACCTCGACGATCCGCAGGATCGCGGCGAACAGCGCGAGCAAGGCATCGCCCTGCTCCACGGCCTGCTCGATCGCGCGCCGCCGGGCTACGGGTTCCGCCTCGTCGAGCGCCACCTCCAGTTGGCCGCGCAGCCGCGCCAGCGGCGTGCGCAGATCGTGCGCGACATCGGCCGACACCTGCCGCAGATTTTCCAGCAGCCGGCCGATCCGCTCCAGCATCAGGTTGACGACGATACCGAGCTGGTCGAACTCGTCTCCGCGATCCGAAACGGGAACCCGACGCGAGAGGTCGCCCTCCACGATGGCCTGCGCCGTGCCGCTCACCCGGGCCAGGCGACGGCGCAAATATCCTCCGAGCAGCACCGCGCCGACAGCGCCGATCACCAGAATAAGCGCGAGAGCACCGGTGAAGAGCGACAATACCACGTGATCGATCCGCTCGAGCGCCTGTGAATCGATCCCGACGACCAGAATATGATCGCGATCGAGCGGCGTGGTGAGCGCACGTGCGGCATCGGCGCCTTCGACCGGGTCACGGAAGATGACATCGGAATAACCGGGCTTCGGGAGCGCCAGGTCGAAATCCCCGACGAGGCGGCGCCCCTGCGCATCGAACAGCGCATAGCCGAAGGTGACGACACCGTTCGGCGCGCGCCGCTGGCGGATCGCGTCGACCAGATCGTCATAGCCCTCGCTGCGATGAACCTGCATGAGATAGGCCGTGGCCTCGGCCAGCGACACGTCCTGCTGCGCGCGGAATGCCCGGTCCGCCGCGAAATAGACCATCAGCCCGAGCAGCACGACCGCGAGCGCGAACGCCCCCGAATAGACGAAGGCGATGCGATAGGCGGCGCTGCGCCGCCAGTCAGTCATTGTCACGCATCCGGTAGCCGACGCCGCGCAAGGTCTCGATCGGATCGGTATCGAAACCATCGTTGAGCTTGCTGCGCATCCGGCTGAGATGGCTTTCGACAATGTTGGTCTGCGGATCGAAGTGGAATCCCCACACCGTCTCCAGCAGCATCGCGCGCGTGACGACGCGTCCGGCGTTGCGCATCAACTGCTCGAGGATGCCGAATTCGCGCGGCGGAAACCTGATCTCGCGCCCGCCGCGCCGCACCTCGCGCCGCAACGCGTCGAGCGTCACGTCGCCGACCTGGAAGCGCGTCGGAACCTCCGACAGGGGTGGCCGCCGCAGCAACGCGCCGACCCGCGCCGACAGCTCGGCCAGCGCGAACGGCTTCACCAGATAATCGTCCGCGCCGGCGCCGAGTCCGGACACGCGATCGCCGATGCTGCCGAGCGCGGTCAGCATGATTATCGGAAATTTGACCCCGACGGCTCGCCACCGTCGAACGATGTCCAGCCCGTCCATTTCGGGCAGCATCCGGTCGACGATGGCGAGGTCGAACTGATCCTCCCTGCCGGCGCGCAACGCCTCATCGCCACGGCGATAGACCTCCACCGCATAGCCCGCAGCACTCATTCCCCGGACTACCTGCGCGGCGGTTTCGCCATCATCTTCGGCAAGGAGGATACGCATCACCGCACCACTCAGTCCTTGTCGCCCGGTCGCTCGAACTTGTCCTCGACGATCCGGCCGGTGTTGCCATCGACCCCGATCTCATGAATGCGACCGTGCTGCTTTATGTCGAACGAATAGCGCCAGCTTCCGCCTTCTTTCTCATACTCGCCCTTGGCGACGGTGCCCGGCGCCTTCTTCAGCGCGATCGCCCGCGCCTGCGCCATGCTCAGCTTCGCAGCGGGTGGCGTCACCGCACCCGCCGCACTCGCCATCATGGCGGTCGTCAGAAGAACCATGCGCAACATCCTGACTTCTCCTTCAGCGACTCATCCGTGGAGTCGCGGATGGTGTGGACCCCTGCACATTGGGCCAGCGTTGCGGCATGGTTCCATTTTCCCAATCAGGTTCAGGACGGCTTCACCACCAGCACATGGAATGTGCCGGGAGCGGCGCGCGGGCGTTCACCCGCGGCCGCCGGT
>JAYRJH010000014.1:0-4324 GCA_041906415.1 Sphingomonas sp.
AAGGCGATGCGCCGGTGCTGGTGCAGCTTGGCCCGGACGGCAGCTTCGCCTTGGTCGCGCTCGATCGCATCGCCCGCGCCGCGCCCAGGCCGCTCGACAAGGTGCGGGAGATGGTGGCGAAGGACTTCGTCGCCGATCGCGCGCGCAAGGCCGCAAGGGCGGCCGCGTCGGAAGTCCTCGCCAAGGTGCAGAAAGGCACGCCGCTCGCACAGGCGCTCGCAGGCAGCGGCGCGAAGGGCGCCAGCATCCGTCCGTTGGCCGGCACGCGCGGGCAGCTTTCCGATCCGCGCGGGGCCGATCCGGTGCTGGCGACGCTGTTCAGCCTTCCCGGCGGCGGCGCGCGCCTGATCGAGGCGCCGGGCAATGCCGGCTGGCTGGTCGTGAAGGTCGATGCGATCGTCGCCGGCGATGCCGCCAAGGTGCCGCCGCTGATCGCCTCCACCAAGCGCGAGCTGGGCGGCCTCGTCGGCCGCGAATATGCCGAGCAGTTCACCAATGCGGTGAAGGCGGAGCTGAAGGTGACGCAGAACCGCGCCGAGATCGCGCGCGTGAAGGCCGATCTTTCGGGCAAGGATTCGGGCAATCAGTAACGCGCACGAAGCCGCGCTCGCCAACGGGCGGCCGGCGCTGGTCTGGCGCCGGCGCGTGGCGGACACCGAGACGCCGGTGGCCGCCGCGCTGAAGCTGATCGAGCCGGGGCGCGGCGATTTCCTGCTCGAATCGGTCGAGGGCGGATCAGTGCGCGGGCGGCACAGCCTGATCGGCCTCGCCCCCGATCTGGTGTTCCGCGCGGAGGGGAACAGCGCGGCGGTCAACCGTCATTGGCTCACCGATCGGAATGCCTTCGTCCCCTGCGCAGAACCGACGCTGGAGGCATTGCGCCGGCTGGTCGCCGATTGCCGGGCCGACGTGCCGCCGGAGCTGCCGCGCGCGCTCGCCTGCCTCGTCGGTTATTTCGGCTACGAGACAATGGCGCTGGCCGAAAATCTGGCGGTGCCGGAGGCCGATCCGCTCGGCCTGCCGGACATGATGTTCGTGCGGCCGACCGTTATCCTGGTGTTCGACCGGCTCGCCGACGCCCTGTTCCTCGTCGCCCCCGCATGGCCGGACGCCTCGCGCGAGGCAGCCGCGATCGTGGCGGAGGCGGAGGAAAGGCTGGACGCGGTGGAGGCTCGCCTCTCCACCGCGCCCCTTCCTCCGCGTGTGCAGGGTGATCCGGCGGAGGTGGCGCTCACGCCCGTGCTGCCGGCCGGCCGCTATGGCGGGATGGTGGCGCGCGCGAAGGACTATATCGCGGCCGGCGACATCTTCCAGGTAGTGTTGGCCCAACGCTTCACCGCGCCCTTCGCGCTGCCGCCGTTCGAGCTTTACCGCGCGCTCAGGCGGATCAACCCCTCGCCCTTCCTCTATCATCTCGACCTGCCGGGCTTCGCGCTGATCGGGTCCAGCCCGGAGATCCTCGTGCGCGCGCGCGATGGCGAAGTGACGATCCGCCCGATCGCCGGCACGCGCCCGCGCGGCAAGACCGCCAGCGAGGATGAAGCGAACCGCGCCAGCCTGCTCGCCGATCCCAAGGAGCGCGCGGAGCATCTGATGCTGCTCGATCTGGGGCGCAACGATGTGGGGCGCGTATCGTCGGCGGGCAGCGTCACCGTCACCGACAGCTATATGGTCGAGTTCTACAGCCATGTGATGCACATCGTGTCGAACGTCGTGGGTCGGCTCGATCCGTCGCATGACGCGATCGACGCGTTGCTCGCGGGCTTTCCGGCCGGCACGGTCAGCGGCGCGCCGAAGGTCCGCGCCTGCCAGATCATCGCCGAGCTGGAGCAGGAGAAGCGCGGAGCCTATGCCGGCGGCGTCGGCTATTTCTCGCCCGACGGATCGATGGATTCGTGCATCGTGCTGCGCACCGCGGTGGTGAAGGATGGGACGATCCACATGCAGGCGGGCGCCGGCATCGTGGCGGATTCGGACCCCGTCTACGAACAGCGCGAGTGCGAGGCCAAGGCAAGCGCTCTTGTCGCCGCCGCGCGCGAGGCGATCGCGCAGGCGAGCGAGGCCGGGTTCGGACAATAAGCCTCACGCGTGATGGAATACCGCCTCGATGTTATGCCCGTCGGGATCGAGCGCGAAGGCTCCGTAATAGCCAGGATGGTAATGCGGCCTCAGCCCCGGCGCGCCGTTATCCACGCCACCCGCCGCCAGCGCCTCCCGGTGGAAGGCGTCCACCGCGCGCTCGTCGCGCGCCGTGAAGGCGACATGGAACTTGCCCCGCGTCGGATCATGCGCCGCGAGCCAGAAGCGCGGCCGGTCATGGCCGTAAGCCGCCACGCGCACCCCGTCGTCGCCGTCATAGAGGCGGCGGATGCCCAGCGGCGCCAGCGCGCGATCGTAGAAGGCGATGGCGCGCTCCATGTCGGAAACCCCGAAGGTGATATGGTCGAACACAGCCCCGGTCAGGCCGCCTTCGCCGCGCGTTCGGGCGTGAACTCCACCTCCAGACGGCGCACGGCATGGACGAAATTGTTCGGCGCGATATCCATGTCGCCGGTCCAGCGGATATCGGGGAAGCGCGCGAATAGCTGGCGATAGGCTTCCTCTAGCTGCAATTGCGCGGTCATCCGGCCGATGCAGATGTGCGGGCCATGGCCGAAAGCGATATTCCGTTCCGCATTGGCGCGGCCGATATCGAAACGATCCGGATCGGGGAACATCGCCGCGTCGCGGTTGGCCGCGCCATAATACATGATGACCTTCTCGCCTTCCGCGATCCGCTGGCCGCCCACCTCGGTGTCGCGAGTGGCGGTGCGGCGCATGTAGATGACGGGAGATACCATGCGCGTGATCTCATGCACGGCATTGGTGAGCAGGCCGGAATCCGCTTGCAGGCGCGCCTTCTGGTCGGGGTTTTCCGTGAACAGCTTCATCGCGCCGGACAGGGAATTGCGCGTAGTGTCGTTACCGGCAAACACGATCAGCAGCCATGCGCCGTCCAGATAGGGATCGGGCAGGGCCTCGCCATCCACCATCGCGTTGGCGATCGCGCTCATCAGGTCCGGCTGCGGATCGGCGCGGCGTTTTGCGAGCATATAACGCCCGTAATCAAACATTTCCGCGACATTCTTGTTGAACAACTCGATGAAGGCCGCGATCTCCGGACCGATCTCGGACCGGCCGCTGTGCTGGTCGAGCTGCTCGGTCGCCACCTGCTGCGCCATTTCGAGGAAATGGATCCATGCCATGAAGCGCTCGCGATCGGCCTCCGGCACGCCCAGCATCTCGCAAAGCGTGAAGATCGGCAGGCGCTGGCTGAACTTCTCCACCATGTCGCATTTGCCGAGCGGGGCCATGCCGTCCAGCAGCCGCGTCACCTCGGCCGAAACGCGTTCGCGCAGGCCCTTGATGTAAGTGGCGGTGAAATAGGGCATGTGCTCGCGGCGAAGCTGCCGGTGCGGCATGCCGTCCAGGTTGATCATCGAATTGGTGCTGGCGGAGAACAAGGTCGGATGGCGCGTCTCCTCCGGCCCCAGCGCCATCAGGATGCCGCCCGTTTCGGAGCTGAACGTCTCCGGGTCGCCGTTGACGCGCTTCACGTCGTCGAAGCGGGTGACGGCCCAGAAGCCAACGCCGTCGCGCTTCGCCGGGTGCCACATCACGGGCGCCTGCTCCCGCATCCGGGCATAATCCGCCCAGGGCTGGCCCCTGGTGAAGGCATAAATGTCGCCGAGATCCACGTCCTCCAGCGTGGGGTAGATCTGGCCGAAGACGGGCCCTTGCCGCCCTTCGATGATATGATCGCTAACCAGCCGCATCATGCCATTCCTTTTACTGGGGTCGCACCACTATCTTGCATTGCGCTTCCGGATCGCCGAGCGCGCGGAAGGCGTCCGCGACGCCGTCCAGCCCCACTTCGGCGGTGACGGCGGGGCGCACGTCGATCGTCCCTTCCGCGATATGGTGGAGCGTGCGGGCGAATTCATCGGCGGCGTAACCGTAGACGAACTTCAGCTCGAGGCTCTTGGTGATGCACAGGAACGGCTCGATCGAATCGGTCTGCATGCACACGCCGACGATCAGTATCTGCGCACCGACCGGCACCGCCTCCACCAGCGACTGGATCACGCCGGGAACGCCGACACATTCGAACACGATCGCGCGCTTGCCGGCCCTGCCCGTCAACTCCATCATCGTGCGCTCGGTGCGCGAACCGGGGACGCCCAGCGAACTCCAGCGGGCATGGGGATTCTCCGCCGCGGGATCGATCACGATATCCGCGCCGAACGCCTCCGCGATCCTGCGCCGGGCGGGCGAATAATCGGAG
>JAYRJH010000014.1:4333-17988 GCA_041906415.1 Sphingomonas sp.
GCCGACGGGGCCGCAGCCGATGACGAGGTTCACCGTATCCGGCCCCGCATCGCTTTCCGCCACCGCATGCTCGCCGACCGCGAAAGGCTCGGTCATCGCGGCCTGCACATCGGAAAGGCCGTTCGGCACGGGAAGCAGCATCTGCTCCATCAGCACCATCGCTTCCGCGAAGCCGCCGGGATAGCGGTTCGAATAGCCCACCGTCTCGAAGCCGACCGGCGTGGGGATGGCGGGCACGGTGACGACGCGCGTTCCGACCTTCAGTCGCTTGTCCGTATCCGGGCCGTGATCGAGGATCTCGGCGCAGAATTCATGGCCGAACACGATATCCTTCGAAGGATCGACCAGCGCCGGCTCGCCAGCGCGCCGGCCAAGCTCAGCCATCACCTCCATTCCATGGACCGCGTGGAGATCGGAGCCGCAGATGCCGCAGCACAGGGTCCGCGCCAGCACCTGCCCGGCGGCGGGCACTGGCTGCGGCACGTCCGTGTCCACCACCAGCGCCGGCCCGCGGCGAACGACCGCCTTCATGCGGCGTCTCCCTTCTTGAGACCCATGGCTTCCAGGATTTCAGGGCGGATATTCTCCGTGCCCTTCTCCTGGATATGCCGGGCGACGCGCGCGCCGACCGCCGCCTGCGCCTCGCCGATGAAGCGCGGGCGATTGTCCCGCGCCCAGGCGAGCGAATGGTCGCGGTTGCCGTTCGAATCCTGGAACTTCGGCATCACGTAGCGGGCGATCAGCTCATAGGATTTCTTCTTCGCATCCCATTCCGCCCAATTGGTGTCGAGCGTCAGGAAGGCGCCGAAGCCGCCCGATTGCTGCTGTAGCCGCTCGATCTGGCGGCACGCATCCTCCGGCGTGCCCACCACGGCCATGCCGTTATCGACCAGCGCGTCGATCGGATCGCCCTCGGTCGGCGCGAGCGGCAAGGCGGCGACCTCGCGGAAATAATAGAGCCAGTCCTCGATCCCGAAGCGCACCTGCGCGCGCGCCTCCTCTCGCGTGGCAGCGACGTGCATCGGGCCGACCAGCCGCCAGCCGGAGCGATCCATCGCCTTGCCCTGCTCCTTCGCCACCCCTTCCGCGATCGCCCAGTTGGAGGCGAGCGCATTGAAGCCGCCGGTCTGCGTCGCACCGATCGAGAGGATGCCAACGCCATGCCGCCCCGCCGCCTGCGCGCCGGTGGGGGATACCTGGCTCGCCACCGCGATTTCGACCGAGGGCTTGGTATAAGGCGTCATCTGGAGCCGCGCCTCGGCCAGTTCGAACCATTCGGTCTTCTTCGTGACCGTCTCGCCGCGCAGCAGTGGGACGAGCACGTCGAGCGCCTCGTCCATCCGGTCGCGCTGTTTCGCCACCGGGATGCCCATCATGAAGGCGTCCGAGGGCAGCGCCCCTGGCCCGACACCGAACATCACCCGCCCGCGCGTCATGTGATCGAGCTGGTTGATACGGTCCGCCAGCATCAGGGGATGATGATAGGGCAGCGAGGAGACGCCGGTGCCGAGCCGGATATGCTTCGTGCGTTCGGCGGCGAAGGCGATGAACAGCTCGGGGCTTGCGATCAGCTCATAGCCGGCGGAATGGTGCTCGCCGATCCAAGCTTCGTCATAGCCGAGCTTGTCGAGATGGACGACCAGATCGAGATCGCGCTCCAGCGCCTGCGTGGGATTTTCCCGCAGGGGATGGAATGGCGCGATGAACGTGCCGAATCGCAGCTTCTGGCCCATAAGCCCGTCTCTCCTTGCTACGTAACTTTTGTTTTGCAGCGAGGCTATGGGAGACGGAGGCGAGAATCCAGCCCTATTCTGTCGGGGGCTTGCGTCGCCGCCGGAAGCTCGCCCGCGCCACCCATGCGCCCAGCGCCAGCAACACCAGCGGCGTCAGCCACAAGGGCAAGGTGACGACGGAGACGGGAGGATCGTAGGTGATGTAATCCCCGTAGCGCGCGATCAGCCATTCGCGGATCGCCTGCGGCTTATCGCCCGACGCGATGCGCTGGCGGATCAGCGCGCGCATGTCGCCCGCCATGTCCGCATCGCTATCCGCCACGGACTGGCCCTGGCAGACGACGCAGCGGATCGTCTCCATCAGCGCCCTGGCCTTCGCCTCCTGCGCCGGGTCGCGAAGCTGGGTGTTGGCGAGCGCGGCCGGCGGCCGGCCCGAATCCGCAACGGCCGGGCTGGCGAGCATCAGGGCGAGGAACGCGAGCCTTTTCACTTCGCGCCCCGCCACGCCTGATAGAGCGCGTCCACGTCCTCGACGCGGATATCGCCGACATGCTGCTTCACGATCCGGCCCGCGCCATCGATCACGAACGTCTCCGGCACGCCGGTGGAGCCGAGCGAAAGCTGAACCTGACTGATCTTGTCGTTTCCGATCGCGCGATAGGGATCGCCGTTGCGCGACAGGAAATCGCGGACGGCTGGCCCGGTGTCGCGGATCGCCACCGCATCGATCGGCACGCCCATCGCCTTCAGCCGCATCAGTTGCGGCGCCTCGGCGATGCACGGTATGCACCAGCTCGCGAAAATGTTGAGCAGGCGGGGCTGCCCCTTGCGGAAGTCGGCCGCGTCGAGGCCCGGCTTGCCCTCCACCAGCGGCTGGAGCGTGAAGTCGGGGACGGGCTTGCCGATCATCGCGGAATAGACGGTGCGGTCGGCGGGCTTTAGAAGCTCACGCCCCGCGAAACCGATCACCACCAGCAGCGCCGCCAGCGGCGCCCAGAGCAGCCAGCGCCTCACGCGAACGCCTCCGCCCGGCGCGCGGTGCGGCGGTCGCGCAGGATATGGCCGAGCATCGAGAGCGCGCCTCCGATCGCCACCAATGCGCCGCCGAGCCAGATCAGGGTCACCCACGGCTTCCACCACAAGCGGAGCTGCCAGCGCCCGGCGTCGTCTGGCTGGCCGAGCACGGTGTATAGCTGACCGTCGAGCACGGTCGCGATCGCGCTTTCGCTGGTGTTCGTCGGCGGGTTGGAGAAATAGCGCGATTGGGGGCGGAGGTAGAACAGGTCGCCATCCTCCCCGCGCTTCACCGCCAGCCGCGCCTCCAGCGCGGACCAGTTCGCGCCGATCACCGGATTCACGCCCTCGAAGGTGACGCTATAGGGGCCGACCGCCACCGGCTCGCCCACGCGCGCCGCGACCAGCCGCTCCTGCGTCCACGCGGTGGAGGCCGCCATGCCGCCGAGGCTCACCGCGATGCCGAGATGCGCCACCACCATGCCGTAGAGGAACAGGGGCGCGCGCCGCAGATCGCGCTTCCACAGGGGCGCGACGCTCGCCACCGCCAGTCCCGCCGCCAGCGACAGTCCGGCAAGCTGCATCCAGCCGATCCCGCCGGAAAGCACGACCACGCCCGCCGCCGTGAAGACGGTCGCGGCGATCGGCCACGTCATCCGCTCCAGCACCGCCTGCGCCTCGTCCCGCCGCCAGCGGAGCAGCGGCCCCGCCGCCATCAGCGCCACCAGCGCCAGCGCGATCGGCCCCGCCGTCTTGTCGAAGAACGGCGCGCCGACCGAAAGCTGCGTGCCCATCGATGCCGCGACGATCGGATAGAAGGTGCCGATCAGCACGATCCCCAGGATCACCGAGAGCAACAGGTTGTTCGCCACCAGCCCGCCCTCGCGACTCAGCGGCTCGAAGGTGTTGCCCGCGCGCACCGTGGCCACGCGGATCGCGAACAGCGCGAGCGCGCCGCCGATATAGATGGCGAGCAGCGCGAGGATGAACGCCCCGCGCTTCGGATCGACCGCGAAGGCGTGGACGCTGGTGAGGATGCCGGAACGGACGAGAAAGGTGCCGATCATCGACATGGAGAAGGCGACCACCGCCAGCATCACCGTCCATGCCCGCAGCCCGTCGCGCGTGGCGAGCACCGTCACCGAATGGAGCAGCGCGGTCGCCGCCAGCCACGGCATCAGCGAGGCGTTCTCCACCGGGTCCCAGAACCACCAGCCGCCCCAGCCCAGCTCATAATAGGCCCAATAGCTGCCCGCCGTGATGCCCAATGTAAGGAATATCCACGCGCCCAGCACCCACGGCCGCATCGCGCGCGCGAACGCCGGGCCGACGTTCCGCGTAACGAGCGCCCCGATCGCGAGGAGAAGGAGAAGGCCACCGACAGCCCGACATAGCCGATGTAGAGCGTGGGCGGATGGAAGGCCAGGCCGGGATCCTGCAGCAGCGGGTTCAGCCCCTGCCCGTCCATCGGCGCGGGATCGAGCCGCGCGAAGGGATTGGAGGCAAACAGCAGGAAGGCATAGAAGCCCAGCGCGATCGCCGCCTGCCCGCCGAGCGTGGCGATCAGCGTGCGCTCGTCCAGCCGCCGCTCGAACAGCGCCACCGCGCCCCCGGCCAGCCCGAGGATCGTCACCCACAGCAGCATCGAGCCTTCGTGGTTCCCCCACGCGCCCGCGAACTTGTAGAGCATCGGCTTGGCGGAGTGGCTGTTCTCCGCCACCAGCGCGACCGACATGTCCGAGGCGCAGAACACCGCGATCAGCGACGCCATCGCCAGCGCGGTCATCATCCCCTGCACCAGCGCGACCGGACGCACGGCGGCCATCAGCCGCGGCTCCCCGCGCCGCACCGCCAGCGCCGCGAGCAGCAGTTGCAGCCCCGCCAATGCGGCGGCGAACCACAGAGCGGCCAGGCCGGCCTCGGCGGTCATCCGGCGGGTATTCCTGCGTTCGTGTCAGGCGTCACGTTGGTCCCAATCCCCCAGTCCGCGCCGCTCTTGCGACACGCGCCCGCGCGACACAAGGGAGATCGCGAGCCTCAGCTCCCCCGCGCCCAGGCCCGCGCTTCGTCCAGCCCATCCATGCCGAAGGTCCTTAGCTCGATCGGCAGCATCGCGCCCAGCGCGCGCGCGACCGGCCCCATCCAGCCCGAATCCGTCACGATCGCGCATCGTCCGAAACGGTCGAGATGGCCGAAGCTCCACTTCACGTCCCGCCACCATAATTGCGGCGCGATCCCGCCGAACCTGCGGACGACCTCCACCACGTTGAGCTTCCCGTGCTTCGCGAACCCGGCCTCCAGCGTGGAGACCACGTGATCGAAATCCTCGCGCGAGATCGCGCCGTCCACCACCAGCTCGACCAGGCCGTCGTCCGCCACTTCTATTCCCAGCATCACTTGTCCTCCTCGGCGATGCGCCGGATCGCGCGCTCATAGGCGGCCGGCTCCTGCGCGCCCTGGATCAGATAACGCCCGTCGACAACGATCGAGGGGACGGAGGTGATCCCCTCGCCCCGCCAGCCCGCCTCCGCGGCGCGCACCTCCGCCGCACGGGCGTCGCCGTGGATCACGGCCTGCGCGGCGGCCTCGTCCAGCCCCGCCTCGCGCGCGGCCTCCGCCAGCACCGCGGGATCGCCGGGATCGCGGCCTTCGGTGAAATAGGCGCGGAACAGCGCATGGGTGAGCGCCAGCCCGTCCCCTTCCTCCTGCGCCCAGTCGATCAGGCGATGCGCGTCGAACGTATTGTAGATCCGCGCGCCCGGCCGTTGCGCCATCTCGAAGCCCAGAGCGGCGGCCATCGCGCGGATGCGTTCGCGCACTTCCCCGCCGCTTCCGGCCTGCGCGCCATATTTCTCGCGCAGATGCTCGGCGATGTCCTGCCCGCCCGGCGGCATGTCCGGGTTCAGCTCGAACGGCTGGAGGCGGATCACCGGCGTCACCACGTCCTTCGTCGCCTCCAGCGCGCGCTCCAGCCCGAGCAGGCCGATCACGCACCACGGACACACCACGTCGGAGATCACGTCGAAGGTCATGGTTCGGGTCATGGCGCGCTTCCGGAATAGAGATGGACCACATCGAGCCCTTGCCCCTCCGCCGCCAGCAGCAGCGATCGGTGACAGTGACAGGGATCACGCTCGTAGCAGAGCAGGGCGGAGGGCTTCTCCTCGGCCAGGGCACGCATCCGCGCCGCCTCGGCCTGCGCCTCCGGCAGGGCGAGCTGCGTGTCATAGACCGCGCCCAATGTCGCCACATCGCCCTTCTTCGCCGCATCGCGCCCGCGCTTGGGCGTGCCCAGCGCCTTCAGGTGGACATAATCGATGCCCGCCTCCGTCAGCTCCGCGCGGAGCGGCGATTTCGAGAATCCGGGCCTGCGCGACAAAGGCAGGGCGCGCACGTCGATCACCCGCTCCACGCCCGCCGCGCGCAAGGTGGAAAGGAATTCGGCCATCGTGGTGGCCTCATAGCCGATGGTGAAGACCCTGGTCATGCCGCCTCAATGTCGTGACGACGCCCCATGCGATCAACGCCTGCCCGCCGAAATAGGTCGGCCAGACCAGCAGATGCGGCACGATGCTGTCCGCCAGCATACCGGACCGCGCGAAGATCAGCAGGTCCGACAGAACGAACAGCCATGCCCCCAGGGCGACCAGCCCGCGCGGGAAGCGCGATCCGCTCGCCCCGCCCGCCATCGCGCCGAGGCCGAGCGCATAGAGCGCCACGCCCGGATCGGGCAGGATCAGCCATGCGGCAGCCGCCACAGCCAGCCCGGCGGCGGCGATCCCCGCCCATGGCGCACCGTTGCGACGATAGAGGATGACGGCCACGACATGCCCCGCCAGGAACGAAACCGCGCCGATCTCCAGCCCGGCGACCTCCAGCAGCACGTCGCCCGTCGCGCCGAGCGCCATCACCGCCGCGATCAGCCAGCCATCGACCGAACGCGCCCGCGTAGCGGCCCACAAGGCCAGCAACGCAACGCCCGCGCCCTTCAGCACGATCGCGCCCGGCCCGTCGAGCCAGCCGAACACCACGGCCATATAGGCCACGCCGGCGACCAGCGCCGCGACGAATCCGCTCTCCATGCGGCTTGTCATAGCGCCACGCGGCGCTAACCCGCCAGCCATGACTTACGATATCCAGATCATCGGCGGCGGCCTCGCCGGCTCGGAAGCGGCATGGCAGCTTGCGGAGGCCGGCTTCCGCGTGCGCCTTTCCGAAATGCGCGGCGGCGGGGACATGACGCCCGCGCATCAGGGCGATTCGCTGGCCGAACTGGTCTGCTCGAACAGCTTCCGTTCCGACGATGCGCAGAGCAACGCGGTGGGCCTGCTGCATCAGGAGATGCGCGCGCTCGGCTCGCTCATCATGCGGGAGGGCGACGCGCATCGCGTGCCCGCCGGCTCCGCGCTGGCGGTGGATCGCGACGGCTTCTCGGCGGGCGTGACGGCCGCGCTGGAGGCGCATCCCAATATCGCGATAGTGCGCGAGCGGGTGGACATGCTGCCTGACGGCCCCGCGATCATCGCCACCGGCCCGCTGACCGCGCCCGCGCTCGCCGAAGCGATCGGGGCGGAGACGGGGAAGGATTCGCTCGCCTTCTTCGACGCGATCGCTCCCATCGTCCACCGCGACACGATCGACATGGAGGTGGCGTGGTTCCAGAGCCGCTGGAACAAGGGCGACGGCAAGGATTACATCAACTGCCCGCTCGACAAGGCGCAATATCAGGCGTTCGTCGAAGGGCTGCTGGCCGGTGAGAAGACCGAATATCGCGGCTGGGAGAACGTCCCCTATTTCGAGGGCTGCATGCCGATCGAGGTGATGGCGGAGCGCGGGCCGGAGACGTTGCGCTTCGGCCCGATGAAGCCGGTCGGCCTCGACGATCCCCGCACCGGGCGCTGGCCTTATGCGGTGGTGCAGCTTCGGCAGGACAATGCCGGCGGCACCTTGTGGAACATCGTCGGCTTCCAGACCAAGCTGAAGCACGCCGAGCAGGTGCGCCTGTTCCGCACCATTCCTGGGCTGGAGAAGGCCGAATTCGCCCGGCTGGGCGGGCTGCACCGCAACACCTTCCTGCGCTCCCCGGAGCTGCTGGACGCGGAGCTTCGCCTGAAGTCGCGCCCGAACATCCGCTTCGCCGGTCAGGTGACGGGCTGCGAAGGCTATGTCGAGAGCGCCGCCGTGGGCTTGCTGGCGGGGCGTTTCGCGGCGGCGGAGCTTGCCGTCCGGCCGCTCGCTCCGCCTCCGGTGGAAACGGCGCTGGGCGCGCTGCTCCATCACATCACCGGCGCGGCCGTGGCGGAAACCTATCAGCCGATGAACGTCAATTTCGGCCTGTTCCCTCCGATCGAGGGCCGCACGAAGAAGGCCGATCGCAAGCGGCTCTACACCGATCGCGCGCGCAAGGCGTTGACTGAGTGGATGGGAGCCTAGATTTCGGGCATCCCGAAAGATGCTGGGAATACGGCGGATGTTCACAATCAGAAAGGCTCAGCCGTCCGACGCCGCGAAGTTGCCCGCTATAGAAAGATCCGCCGGGGAAGCGTTCCGGCAGATCGCCCATCTCGCATGGATCGCCGACGACGAGGTACAATCCGTTGAGCGCCACCTTGAATTGATCGGGCAAGGGACGGCGTGGGTGGCGTTGGATGACGATGGCCCGGTGGGCTTCCTCAGTGCGGAAGCCGATCACGACCGCCTTCACATCTGTGAGCTCGCGGTGCGGCATGACCGTCAGGGCCGGGGCATTGGCCGCCGGCTTGTCGAGGCCGCATGCTCCTGGGCCGGCGAGCAGCGGTTCGCGTCAGTGACCCTCACCACGTTCCGTAAGATATCGTGGAACGAGCCATTCTATCGCTCGGCCGGGTTTAGGACACTCGAGGATGAGGAACTTACATCCTCGCTGGCCGCCATCCTCCGCCACGAGGTCGAAATCGGTTTGCCTGGAAGCGAGCGATGCGCCATGCAGCGAACGCTGGAATAGGCGTCGTTCTTCAATCATGGCCGTCGCCCGCCTGATCCGGCGCCGCGCACACGCATTTCGGCCTGGGCTTGCGCTTCGGCGCGGTGGTGGCGAATTCCGCGCGGTCCAGCGTGCCGGAACGGTCGCGATCTGCATCGGCGAAGCGCGTGGTGGTTTTCACCGCCCATTCCTCGAACGAAAGCCTTCCGTCGCCATTGGTGTCGAGCTTTGCAAATGCCTTGTGCCGCGAGGCGAGATATTCCTCGCGCGTGACCTTGCCGTCGCGATCCTTGTCGTAGCGGTCGAAGCGCTTCTGCTCGCGCGTGCGCTCGCTCGCCTCGGGGACGGCAGGCGAGACATCGTCGTCCTGCTGCGCCGCCGATCGGGCGGGCGGCGGCGGCAGGGGCTCCCGCGCAGCATTGCCGTGGAACAGCAGCCAGCCTGCCGCCACCATCAACAATGCCGCAACTCCCCCCACAGCATAACGCCACATCAGCCACCCCTCCCCCAAGGTCCGGCGCGATAAGACCAGACTAGCGCCCTCCGATCCAGTGCAGAATCAGCCGGCCCGCACGCCTTGCGCCGCCCGGCGCGGCATCGGGTCGCAAGTCGTCACGCGCCAGCAGCGCCATCGCCGAAAGCGGGCGAAGCGCGCGCGGCCAGCGGCTATCGGTCAGCGAGGTCAGCCGCTCGGCCGCCAGCACCCGTGCGCGGGGCTGGTCCAACCCCGCCAGCGCCCAGCCGGCGCCCGCATCTTCCAGCGCTCGATGCCCGCCGTCCAGCAGCCGCGCACCGAGCGCGAACAGCCAGGCGCCGCGTTCGGCGGCATGGACGGCGATCGCCGCCTCCGCATCCGTCTCCAGCGCGAGAACGGCTTCCCAGCCGTCGACGATTCGCGCCACGTCCGCGCCGGACACGCCACGCGGCAGCACCTCCGCCGCCAGCCCGCGCAGCACCGGCTCGGCCGGGGCTGGCGCCGAATCGAGCGCCGTCAGCGCCTCATGCCACCAGGTCAGCCGCATCTGGCCGATCAGCGGATCGCGCGCCGCGCGGGTGATCTGGCCCAGCCGGTCATCAAGCGACAGCAGCGCCGCCAGCGCAGCCCGTGCATTACCGTGCGCATAGGACAGGATCATGCGCCGCTCGATCGCGCGCGCCTCGGCAAGGGCGGTGGCGTCCATGCGGCGCGCCTGACTGCTCCGCGCGCCGCCGTCAACCGGGCGTCGGCTTTGAGGTTTTCTTAAACCTGTCCGTATTACGATCGGATCGGGACTATTTTTCAGGACGGGAAACGGTGACATGGCGTCCGGGCCGGACATGGACAGGCTGGGTCCGCTCGCGCGAAGGCCGCGCGGGCGCTCGCTCGTCCGCGACCAGCGCGGGGCGACGATCATCGAATTCGCCGCCGTCGCCGCGCCCTTCATGGCGCTCATCATCGCCACGCTGCAAACCGCGATCGTGTTCTTCACCCAGCAGGCGCTGGAAACCAGCGCGGAACAGACTGCGCGCCAATTGATCGTCGGCTCAGCCCAGAACAGCGGCATGAATCAGACCTCGTTCCGCAACGCCGCCTGCGCCAATCTGCCGGTGTTCATGGATTGCAACAAGCTGATGATCGACGTGCAGAACACCGCGTCTTTTTCCGCGATCAGCACCGTCATGCCTACGCTCACCTATAAGCCCGACGGCACGGTTTCAAACGCATGGACCTTCTCACCCGGCGGCCCCGGCAGCATCGTCATCATGCGGATGATGTATCAGATGCCGATCGTCGCCGGTCCGCTGGGCTTCAATCTTGCGAACATGAACGGCAACCGCCGACTGCTTGTCGCCACCTCGGTGTTCAAGGCAGAGCCATATGACGGCGGTTCGGGGCTGGGATCGTGATGCGCGCGCTTATCGCGATGCCGGCGCGGCTGCGCGCGGACCGGCGCGGGCTGGCGGCGGTGGAATTCGCCATGACCGCGCCGTTCCTGATCCTGCTCTATCTCGGCGGCTATCAGTTGATGGACGCCACCTCCGCCTATCGCAAGGTGACGACCACCACACGGACGCTGGCCGACCTGACCACGCAATATAGCGACATACAGGCGGCGGATATCGACAGCATCATGGGCGCGGCCACGTCCGTGATGACCCCTTATCCCGCCAGCAACGCAACCACGCGCATCTCGGCGATCGCGATCAGCTCCACGGGAATGCCCAGCGTGACGTGGAGCCGCGCCAACAGCGGCGCGGCGCTCAAGACCAGCGATCTGCTGACCAACCCCACCACGCCCAACGACGTCGTGCCGGCGCAGCTCCGCATCGCGAACACCACCCTCATCATGGCCGAGGTGGGTTACGCTTATATTCCCGTCGCCGGTGCAAGATTGCTGGGGCCGATCAACTTCCGGGACCGGATCTTCATGAATCCTCGCCGTTCATCTTCCATTCCCTGCAAGGACTGCTGACCCATGGACCGCTTTTCCTTCATGAGGAACGGAGCGAGGCGCGTGGCGGATTTCCTGTCGCGCCTGCGCAGCGAAGTCTCGGGCAATGTGCTGATGATCTTCGGCTTCGCCATGATCCCGATGGTATTCGCCACGGGCATGGGCATCGATTACGCCCGTGCCGCAAAGCTGCGGACGAAGATGAACGCGCTGGCGGACGCGGCGGCTCTGGCGGGCGTGACCCAGCCGATGATGCTGCAAGACACCACAGCGGCTGAAAAGGCCGCGCGCGCGATCTTCAACACACAGGCCGCGCTATTGACCGGCGTCTCCTACGATCCGGCCAATCTGTCGGTCACGATCTCGCAGCCGGACGGCATGACCTCGCGGACGATCGTGGTAAGCTATACCGCGCAATCGCTGAATGCCTTCAGCGGAGTGCTCGGCCGCCCGACGATCGAGATCGGCGGCTCCTCCACCGCGAACGCCGTCGCGCCGCCGAACATGGATTTCTACATCGCGCTGGACACCTCGCCCTCGATGGCGCTGCCCACGACAAGCGCCGGCATCGCGACAATGCATAATGCCCTGAATTGTTCGTTCGCCTGCCATTCGAATAAAATTCAGAACTATGTTCAGGCGAACAAAGTCGGCAAGCTGCCCAGCCTGATTCTGGACAACAGCAAATTCAACATCATCAAGGGATCATATACTGCAACGGGAAAAGGCAACACCGATACACAACAGATTGATGCGAACGGCGCTTATATCTACGTCAACAGAACGAGCGGTATTCCTTCCGGCTGCTCGTCCGGCGGCTCCAAAGCCAAGGATATTTGCGTTTACAATAAGGATGGCACATATGTTGACAGTTATTGGTATGCCTTGAACCAAGGTATCCCGCTGCGAGTTACAGCGGAACGCAGCGCGGTTCAGGATCTAATGGTGCTGGCAGGGCAATATGCCCAATCGAACAAGCGCACATATCGCGCCGGCATCTACACCTTCGATCACTACACCAATTTCAAGACCATTCTTGCAATGCCTGCCGCCGGTCTTGGAGCGAATCTGGATGCGGCCAGCACGGCTGCCACCAATATCGATCTGGTGCAGGTGAACGATCAGAAGCGTAACGGTTCGCCACCTAATGGCTCCACCGGCGCAGATTATTATTTCACGTCGTTTTCGAAGCTGCTGGATATGATGCAAAACACAATCCTGCCTTCGAAATCCGGCACCGGCACGGACAACAAAGGCGACACGCCTCAGGGATTTCTGTTCATTGTCACCGACGGCATGAGCGACGAGGGTGCGCCAAGCTACACCAGTTCACGTACCCGCAGCGCGATGCTCGACTCGCAGATCACGCAATGTAACGCAATCCGCAACAAAGGATTCAAGATAGCAATCCTCTATACCGAATACACCTCCGCCTCGGTCGCAGATGACGAACCCAACCAGAGGCAGACCGCGAATAATGCGATCCCGAATATCGCGCCGCAGCTTACGAAATGCGCATCGCCGGGCCTGATGTATACGGTGAAGACCGACGAAAGCCTCACCGCCGCCTTGCAGGCATTGTTCGCGCAGGCCGTCGCCACCGCGCGTCTGACGAACTGAGAAAAGAAAAAAGCCAGCGGCGTCCACGCGACACCGCCGGCCTCCATCCGATCCGAAGGCTCCCTTTACCCCCGGTAAGTCACCTGCTTCACCGCCGCGACGATCTTGTCGGCGGTGATCAGCGCCAGTTTCTCCAGGTTCGCGGCATAGGGCATCGGCACATCCTCATTAGTGACGCGGATCACCGGCGCGTCGAGGTCGTCGAAGCCTTCCTCCATGCAGATCGCGACGATCTCGCTGGCGATCGAACAGGTCGGCCAGCCTTCCTCCGCCACCACCAGCCGGTTGGTCTTGGCGAGCGACTTCAGCACCGCCTCCTTGTCGAGCGGGCGCAGCGTGCGCAGGTCGATCACTTCCGCCTCGATCCCCTCGCCCGCCAGCGCGTCGGCGGCTTCCAGCGCGAGGCCGACGCCGATCGAATAGCTGACGATCGTCACGTCCGATCCCTCGCGCATGATGCGCGCCTTGCCGATCGGCAGCACCCAGTCGTCGAGCTTCGGCACCTCGAAGCTGCGGCCGTAGAGAAGCTCGTTCTCGAGGAACACCACGGGGTCCGTTGACCGGATCGCGGCCTTGAGCAGGCCCTTGGCGTCCGCCGCGTCATAAGGCGCGATCACGATCAGGCCGGGGACGGAGGCATACCACGGCCCGTAATTCTGGCTGTGCTGCGCCGCCACGCGGCTCGCCGCGCCGTTGGGGCCACGGAACACGATCGGGCAGCGCATCTGGCCGCCGGACATGTAATTCGTCTTGGCCGCCGAATTGACGATATGGTCGATCGCCTGCATCGCGAAGTTGAACGTCATGAACTCGACGATCGGCTTCAGCCCCCCCATCGCCGCGCCCGTGCCGACGCCGGCGAAGCCGTATTCGGTGATCGGCGTGTCGATCACC
>JAYRJH010000429.1:0-2486 GCA_041906415.1 Sphingomonas sp.
CTGGAGGATGCTTTCGAGCTTCTGGACCAGATAGTCGGGATCAAGGAAGCTCATGCCGCCAAGGAACATATCGATGCCGCCGCACCCGGCCTTTACCTTCGGCAAGGTGACGCTCATCAGATAGTCGTTGTGCACGTCGACGCGGCCGGTCATGCCGCCGGCGGTCACATAGCCCCGCGTCTGGTCGTTGAAGCTGCCGGGATTGGTGTAGGTCACATTGTCGAACCATGTCTCCGCCCAGCTCTGCGCCGCGGCTGGCGAAGCGGAGACGGCGAGGGCGGTTGCCCCGGCGAGCAGCGTCAGGCGTGCGCGGACGTTCGGCATGGCGGATTTCCTTCATGGGAGGGGGAACGGAGACCGACCGCCATGTTCAGTGCCCTTTCGTTTTTGCAGGCGAGGTCGCCGGCGCGCCGACGATCCCGGTGAACTTCGACATGCCCCGCACCCCGACCGCGACGCGAACGCCTCCCAGCATCTTCGCGGCGAGATAGAGGTTGCGGGCGAGATTGGGCGCATGATCGGTGCCGATCGCAACCGGCACGGTGCGGTTCGCATCGCCCTTCGGACGGACCCACGCTACGGGGTGGCCGACCCAGGGAAGGCCGAGCCGCCCCGACCGCACCATCGCTTCCTGCGACGATATGACCCGGACCTGCCATCCATAGCGCCGGCCGATCGTGTTGAGCTTCGCCCACAGATCGGCGCATGGAATACAACCGGGCGCCGTGCTCATTTCGACCAGGAACGCGGGCGCGGAACCCGAAAGCGTCTCACCGAAATCGGGCGGCCAGTCCTTCGTCACGGGCACGCGCACGAGCCAGTCGCGCATCGCGGCGTCGTTGGCGACCGGGTGGATCGCGGCGCGCATCGCCTGCTCGCGCGTGACCGGCTGCGCGCCGACCGGCACCGCGAAGACCATCGGCGCGATGACAGCAAGAAGGCTGGCTCGCCTGATCATGGCTTCGGCCTCACGCGCACATCGACAAGATCGCCGCCGATCACGCGCGGATCGGTTGCAGATACCGGACCGTTCGCCAGCGCGTCGAAGAAGCCATCCTCTTCGCCGGCCCCGGTCAGGAATTGCTCCGGCCGGATATCGCCCGCGAGGAGACGCACCGCCTGATACGCCATCTGGGTGAGGTTCGGATACGCCTCGACACCCGTCGCGATCACCATGCGCTGCTGGCTGTTCCGGCGAATGATCATCGTGGTCGGCGTGACCTCGACGCCGAATCGCTGGCCGAGATCCGGCCGGCGATCGAGGTCCATCAGCGTGACCTGCCAGCCCATTTCCTCCTGGAACCGTTGGACGATCGGCCACTGCACGCGGCAATAGCCGCACGTCGAGCGCGAGAACATGACGAGCGCGAATTCACCCGCGCGATCGCGAAGATATTTCCGCCGGACATCGTCCTTATAGGCGACAAGCTGGTCGCGCGCGTCGCCGACCATCGGGTTCGCCGATTTCGAGTTGAGTTCGGGATTCTGGAGCATTGCGATCTGCGTGACGCCCGCGAATGCGCGCGCCTTTCGCCGGGCAAAATCCTGCAGCCGCCAGAAGTCGGCGACGGCATCGACCGTCAGCACGGTCGCGGCGTAATCGCGCTGCTGCTCGATCAGCTTGCGGATCTTCGGCGGCGTCCACGTCGCAAGCTCGGCCATTGGCGGGATGACGGGTTTCGTCAGCTGCTCCTCATCATCCGCCTTCTCGAGTGCGACGGGCGGCGCCTGGTACCACCAATAGCCCGTGCGCGTTTCTGCGGTCGACTGGGCGACGGCGGGCGGGGCGACGACGAGCGTGGCCAGCCAGGCGAGGCGGCGTCCGCGGATCACAGCACCTTCTCCATGCGCAGCAGGCGGTCGATCGCGACCGGCCCATAATAGCGGCTGTCGAATCCGCTGGCGTGCGACGATCCGACATAGATCGTCCCCGGCAGGATGAGGCCGTTGTCGGGGCGCCAATGCTCCAGCGGCTGCCCGTTGTGGCCATAGGGCTTGCTGACGCCGAGCAGACGGCCGTTGCAGAAATACCAGCCGTCCCATTTGCCCGGCGACATCGACGGCTTCTCGATCATCGAGATGCGCTCGCCGGGGAGGCAGAGCGCATATTTGGTGACCGCAACCGGCTTCGGACCGGCGAGCGGGTGCGAAAGCGTGAACGAGACCAGATCGCCACGGGAAATCGGGCCGGGCGCTTTCCGCACAAGATAAGCGTCGATCGACGGGCTCATCACGATCGTCACCTGCGGGATCGCCCAGAGGGTCAGCAGGCCGACCGGCAGGACGATCCCCCAGGCCTTCCAGAGCTGTTCAGGCCGGGGAGGCTGGCCGAGCCCGGAACTGCCGAGCGCAACCGCCGCCCGGATCGGCAGCAGCTTCAGTTCGGCCCAGCCGGTCCTAGCGGCGCTGAAGGCGAGCTTGAGCATCACGCACCTCCTTGTCCCCGCCGAGGCGGGCATATTCTTCGAGCAAACCGGAAAGCGCCG
>JAYRJH010000430.1:0-2484 GCA_041906415.1 Sphingomonas sp.
TAAATATATTGTTGAGAAAACGTGATCTGGGTCTGCCCCTGCGGCTGCATGTCCCCGCCCATCACGCCGAAGGCGAGCCACGGGACGCCGGCCCGTGTCGCGAAGCCGGGGATGATCGTCTGGAACGGCCGCTTGCCGGGCTGGTAGAGATTGGGGTGCCCGTCCCGGAGGCTGAACAACTGGCCGCGATCCTGGAACATGAAGCCCAGGCCGTCCGCCACCAGCCCGGAGCCCATCCCCCGGAAATTGGACTGGATCATCGAGACCATCATGCCCGAGCTGTCGGCGCAGGAGAAATAGGTGGTGTCGCCGTGGCTGGGCGCCTGCCCCGGATAAACGGGCGTGAGGATGCGATCCGGCCGGATCAGCTTCGCCCGCTCCGCCGCATATTCCTTGGAGATCAGCCACTCGACCGGCACTTTGGAGAAATGCGGATCGGCATAGTAACGCGCGCGATCCTCATAGGCGAGGCGCTTGGCCTCCGCCTGCAGATGGATCGACAGCGCGGACTGGAACCCCGCGCCGCGAAGGTCGAAATGCTCGAGCATGTTGAGCATCTGGAGCGTCGCCAGCCCCTGCGTGTTGGCGCCCAGCGCATGGACGGTGACGCCGCGATAATCGGTCTGGTTCGGCTCGATCCACTCGCCATGATGCGCGGCGAGGTCTTCCTTGCGCAGCCAGCCGCCGATGCGCCTGAAATAGGCGTCGATCGTGCGCGCGATCTCGCCGCCGTAGAAGGCGTCGCGCCCGCCCTGGGCGATCATCCGATAGGTGCGGGCGAGATCGGGGTTGCGGAAGATCTGGCCGGTCTTCGGGCCGCCCCCGCCGAGGCCGTAGGTTTTCACGGCATTGCCGGTTTCCTCGATGCCGGCGCCCGGCCGCAGGAAATTCCGCAGGCTCTTGCGGATCGCGGAGGCGATGAGATCGGGAACCGGAACCCCCTGTTCGGCATAGCCGATCGCCGGCTCGAACAATTCGGCCCATTTCAGCTTGCCGTAGCGCTGGTGGAGCATCCACCATGCGTCCACCGCGCCGGGCACGGAGACCGATATCGCGCCCAGCGGCGGGATCGCGCCGCCCCGCGCGCGCGACCGCACCGTCGCGAGATCGAGCGCGTGAGGGCTGCCGCCGGACCCGGCCAGCCCCATCACCTTCTTCGCCTTCGGATCCCACAACATGCAGAAGCAATCGCCGCCGATGCCGGAAGCGGTTGGCTCCAGGAAGCCGAGGCAGGCGTTCATCGCGATGGCGGCATCGATCGCGGAGCCGCCCCGTTTCAGGATGTCGATCGCCGCGAGCGTCGCCAGCGGATGCGCCGATCCGGCCGCGCCGTGCGTGCCGTAGACCGCGCTGCGCGACGCGAAGCTCGCGCCGACCGGCCGGTCCCCGGCGTGGACGTCCGGCCGGATGTATCGCTCGTCACCGGGATTCTGGAACGGCGGCAGGCCGGAGGCGGGATCGGATGCTCGGCCCTGGGCAAGGGCGGGCGCCGCCAGCGCGGCGGCCGGCAGCGCGGCGATGAACTGTCTGCGACGCAACCTTTTTCTCCCCCTGATCGAACGTGCCGCCCGCGTCATCGCGCACGGACGGCGTTTCGGCAAGGCGGGACGAGCGTTGTTCTTCCATGATTCCCGCTTGGCCGGGCGGCGTCACGACGCCGGCGGCCGACGCGCGGCCTCGACCGCCAGCCTGAGATTTTCCGGGCTGAGCGCGCCGGGGACCAGATAGGGGCCGATCACCAGCACCGGGGTGCCGGACAGGCCCATCGCGCGCGCGATCCGGTCGGTGCGGGCGAGCGCGCCGTCGATCTCCGCCTTGTGCTTCACCAGATCGGCCTGCAGGCGCTTCCAGTCGACGCCGGCGCTGTCGGCGGCCGCGCGGATGCCGTCGGAAGCAAGCTTGCCCCTGGTGGCCATCAGCGCGTCGTTGAAGGCCGCATGCTTGCCCTGATAGCGCGAGGCGATCGCCGCCCGCGCCGCCTCCGTCGAAGGCCCGCCGAAGATCGGCCAGTCGCGATAGACGATGCGGACCTTCCCGTCCTCGCGCAGCAGGCTTTCCAGCGCTGGATGCAGCTTGCGGCAATAGGGACATTGATAATCGGAGAAAACGACGATCGTGACATCGTGTCCGGCCGGCGCGACGGCGGGCAACGCCGGATCGTTCTGCAGGATATCCCGCATCCGCGCCCGTGCCTCGGCCTGCGAAGGGGCGTCCTGCGCGTGGCCCGTTCCACCCGCCATCGTGACGGCCGCGAAAGCGAGGAGGATCGTGTGGAGGCGCTTATTCATCATGTCCCTTTGCAGCATCCCGAGCCGGGCTTCGGGCGGGAAGACGCTTCTGGCGGGGTTGCGCGGCTGTTGCCAGCCAGGTTTTCGCGCGATCGCTCCGGCCGACACCCGGGATGCCGCATGCTCCTGAAAGGACGGTGGCGGAATGCGGCGGCCATCTCGAAAGTCCATGAGAAAAGGGACTACGAACGACGGG
>JAYRJH010000431.1:0-2477 GCA_041906415.1 Sphingomonas sp.
TCTATGGCTGTCCGTGCGGGACATGGCGAAGTTCGGCCAGCTTTTCCTGCAAAAGGGCAATTGGAACGGGCGACAGATCGTCCCTGCCGACTGGGTGGCGGAAAGCACGCGCCTCGTCTCGCGCACCGGGCGGGAAGGAATCGCGGGTGGATACGGCTATCTCTGGTGGGGCGATCCCGCGCCGGACAGCCCGACCGCGGGCGGCTATACGGCCGCTGGCAACGGCGGGCGCTGGATCACCGTGCTGCCCCGTATCGACACGGTGGTTGCGCTCCACCCCTTCGAGACGGAGGGTCAGCCGCAAGCTGCGGTCTATACCACGCAGGGCGCCTATGACGGGCTGTTGCGGACGCTGATCGCCGCGCGGCGCTAGAGGGTTTCGATCCTAGACCGTCGCCGGGCTGGCCAGTCCGCACACCGCCTCGCCGGTTTCGATCTGGATCGTCGCATGCCCGATGCCGAACCGCGCATGGAGCATCTCCTGCGCTTCATAGAGGAAGGCGTCGCCCGGATGGCCGCCGGGGAGCAGCAGGTGTGCGGTCAGCCCCGGCTCGGTGGTGGACATCGGCCAGATGTGGAGATCGTGCACCTCCACCACGCCCGGCAGGGCCTCAAGCGCGGCCTGCACGCCGTCATAGTCGATCCCGCGCGGCACGGCGGCCAGCGCCATCTCCACCGTCTCGCGCAGCAGGCCCCATGTCTGCCAGAAGATCAGCGCGGCGATGACAAGGCTCACCACCGGATCGATCCACGTCGCGCCCGTCCACCAGATCACGAACCCCGCCACCACCACGCCGGCGGAAACCATGGCGTCCGCCGCCATGTGCAGATAGGCGCCGCGGATGTTCACATCGTCCTTGTGGCCGGAGGCGAACAGCAAGGCTGTCCCTCCGTTCACCAGAATGCCGATGCCGGCGACCAGCGAGACGGTCAGCCCCGCCACCGGCTCCGGCTGGCCGAAGCGATGCACCGCCTCAAGCGCGATCGCGCCGAGCGCCACCAGCAGCAGCAGGGCATTGGCGAGCGCGGCGAGGATGGTCGATCCCTTCAGGCCGTAGGTGAAGCGTTTCGACGGCGCCGCCCGCGCCAGCGCCGCGCCGCCCCACGCCACGGCCAGGCCCAGCACGTCGGACAGATTGTGCCCCGCGTCCGCCAACAGCGAGACGGAATTGAGCAGGAAACCGGCGGCCGCCTCGCCCACGACATAGGCAAGGTTCAGCCCGATGCCGATCGCGAAGGCGCGGTCCCATTGGGTGGGCGGGGCGTGATGGTGATGCCCGTGCCCATGTGCATGATCGTGTCCATGTTCATGCGAGTGACCGTGCGCATGGTTATGCCCGTGATGATGATGGGCCATCAGGCGACCTCCAGCAATCGTTCGGCCTGCGCGCGCGCCTCGTCGGTGAGCGTCCGCGCAATCTCCTCCCGCCGTTCGGAATCGCCGAGCCGCGACACGCCGGTGCGGGTGACGATGCCGTCATGGCTTTTCGCGATCAGCAGATGCGCCGCCCCGCGCGCCGCCACCTGCGGGCTGTGGGTGACGACCAGCAATTGCGCGCGCTCCGCCAGCCGGGCGAGCCTTTCCCCGATCGCGGAGGCGACCGCGCCGCCCACGCCGCGATCGATCTCGTCGAACACCATCGTCTGCGCCGAGCCTTCGGCCGCCAGCGCGACCTTGAGCGCGAGGATGAAGCGCGAAAGCTCGCCGCCGCTGGCGATGCGGATCAGGGGCGCGAAGGGCGCGCCGGGGTTAGTGGCGATCTCGAATTCCACGCGGTCCTTGCCCGTGGGTCCCCAGCCTTCGCGCGGGGCGGGGGCGAGCGTGGTGCGGAAGCGCGCGGCGTCCAGCTTCAGCGGGGCAAGCTCGCCGGCGACCGCCGTGTCCAGCCGGGCGGCGGCGGCGGCGCGCGCTTGCGAGAGCGTATCGGCGGCGGCGTCATAGGCGCGTGCCGTTTCCGCCACGCGCGCTTCCAGCACCGCGATGCCTTCCTCGCCCGCGTTGAGGCGGGAGAGGCGCGCGCGCAATTCCTCCGCCAGCGCGGCGAGGTCGTCGGGCTGGACGCGATGCTTGCGCGCCAGCCCGCGCAGATCGAACAGCCGCGCCTCGTCCTCCTCCAGCACGCGCGGATCATAGGCGAGCGCGAGGCGGGCGTCGTGCAGCCTGTCCTCGACCATGCCCGTTTCCGCCAGCGCGCGGTCGATCGCGGCGAGCGCATCCGCCAGCGCGGGGTGATCGGGCGCGACGCGCTCCAGCACCCGCGCCGCCTGCCGCAGGTGCGAGATCGCGCCATCCGATCCCTCCAGATGCCCGCCGATGGCGGAGAGGTCGTCCGCCACCTTGGCGGCGCGCTGCATCGTCCGGCGCTTGTCGGCCAGCGCGGCCTCCTCGCCCGGCTCGGGAGAGAGCGCATCCAGTTCGGCGACGGCATGTTCCAGCCATTCCCGGTCGCGCGCGGCGGTGTCGATCTCGGCATGGG
>JAYRJH010000432.1:0-2466 GCA_041906415.1 Sphingomonas sp.
GCTAGCGAAGCTTGGCTCTGCAACTCGTTGCGTCACCGCCCCGGTCCTGCAACGCGCGGATCCTGCGAGGGCGGCGAAGGGGGCGATGCGATCGGGCTGGCTCCACGATCCGCATCGCGCGACTAGCGCGATTCCTTAGGCGAAGCCTGAATTGCGGTTGTCGCGCGGCCGGGCCGTTCGGCTCAGGGAGAAGTGCTTCGCTTGCGCCGGATGCCTGCGGAAGGGATCGTTACCGCGAAGCGGACAAGACCCCGCAGGGGGCTTGGTCGGAGCGGAGCGGAGATAGAGCCCGGTGCCCGCTTGCGGGCATCCGCCCGCACCTGTCGCTCATCCTCGGCATCCCGCGCGCCATCACATTGGCTCAAGGATTTCGCCGCCGCCACGCCGGATTGCGACGCAAACGCTGCAAAGCCTGAGCGATGGCACCCCCGGCATCGCTTCGGCTGCGTTCACGAGGCGATAGTCCCCGGCTGGGTCGCCGCATGGCGAGCAGACGTTGGTCGATCCCATGCGGCGGATGGAGAAACGCGCGATGGCTCCAAGCGCAGGTTCGACGCGGTCCACGATCGAGAACCATAGGTCCGAGTGCGGCGCGATCCGCTGCAAATGACGGGCGGCGTGTTCGGGATGATGGCGCTGGAGCCACGCGAGGGCGACCTCGCGGCGTGTCTGATCATGGACAACGAGTTGCCGGTAAAGCGCTACCAGCTGAGCGGTGGCGGTCCTGCCGTTGGCGTCCAGGGCGCGCTGATAGTGAGCGAGATTGACGGCGAAGCGTAGCCCGCCGGTGTGGAATTCGCGAATGGTGCTGATGCAATATTCGAGAAGGCCGTCATCGTCGCGAAACCCGCCGCTCGCCTCCATATGGTCGAGATCGTAATGCCATGGGTTGACCGCGAAGTCGGCTCGCCAGAGGTCGAGGTAGCCACTCTCGCGATAGACGCGGGCGATCTCGGCGTCCCATTCGGGGTGGTCCTGCACGAGCTGGTCGAGGTCGTTGAAGTTTTCCACCGAGGAATCGAGCTGCCGCGCGGCGGCCAATATCCGGTTCTGGATGTCCTGCATGTCGGCAATCGGATTGGGCCGCGCGGCCCATGCCGCCAGCTCGGCCGGAGACACCGTCTCCGTCATGTCCGGAAGCTCGGCGAGAAGCGGACTGCGCCTGATCTGCTCGGGCGTGCAATAGTCCGGGTCGGCCACGAGATGGACGCCAGCATTGGCGAAAGCGCGACCGACCAGACGCGAGCAGAAGAGCTTGCGCGTCCTTGGCTTTGGTCCGGTCAGGACCGATCGCACGGCTTCGCTCTTGGAGTAGCGAGTGCCGATCTCCGAGCGGGCGAAATCGATGACAGCCCCGAGCTGAACCTCGCTGAGGGACATGCGAAGGCGGAAGACGGCGACGTGATCGTCGGGTCCGTAAAGCTCACGCTGGATGTTGTGCGCCTGCACGCCGTTGTCGGTCGAGTCGATGATGGAGCCGTGCTGGACGCAGATCATCGCGTGGGAGACCTGCCCTTGGCTGGCGATGCGGATGGCCTTGCTTACCTTGCCGCTGGACGCGGTGAGGATGATGTCGCCCGGCTCGAGCCGTTCGACCCTGATTCGGCGGATCTCTTCGTCAGGCATGGCGTGTTGTCAGCTCAGGTTGTTGAATTCGAGGGTTCCCCGAATCCATGCAGGTGGCGGCGCCTCGGCATCGATATAATCCCGGATGGCGCGTTCGGCGTCCGCCGGCGATCCCCCGACATTGGCGCAGGACAATATGCGTTCGATATAGGCATGGTCGGCGTGGACCCAGTCGAGGACCGTGAAAGCGGCGTGGCCATCGACGGGGCGGCGCGGAAAGCTCGGGGCGATCCGCTTGCCGTCGGGGGTCGCGATGGTGAGGAGCGATCCTTTGACAGGGTTCCTGGCGTCGAGCTTGTTGGCTGCGATCAGCGCGGTTCCCATGACGGGCAGCAGTGTCATGAGACCGCTTCCCAGCGACACGCAGTCGTCGGAGCCGTCGCGTGCGAGCGCTTCCTGTATGACCTTCGGCCACAGCCCGGATATGTCCGCGAATTCCCCTTCGGCGATGGCAGCGCGAGCCAGACAGCCGGTCCGGGAGATATGGCGCATAAGCGCGACCGCGATGGCGGCACAGCGGTCGAGCTGGGGCTCGTGAAAATCCGCGACGATGATGAACCCGTCCCCGAACTGGTGGGCAAAGAGACGATCGCCGTCGTCGCGATAGAGCCTGGTCCCGAGGTTGTAGATCCCCTCCATCAACGCGCGCAGACCCAGCACGGCCTTGTGCCCGCGACCCCAGAGCGTGCTGAAACCTTCAACGTCGATCCAGATCGACCAGCGCCTTCCCTCTTCAACGGGCGTGCCCGGGCGGGCCATTACCGGTTCGGTGGTCATGCGGGTGTTCCTGCTTCCGGCTGGGGCTCGACAACAAGCTCATGCGGGACGGACGCAGGGAAA
>JAYRJH010000433.1:0-2456 GCA_041906415.1 Sphingomonas sp.
AACTGGTCCTGCACGCCCATCACGCGCAGCACGGCCGAGAGGTCGCCGCTGTCGATATCGTCGTCGAAATACAGGCAGCCGCCCGAGGGATCGGAGCTCGGCGCGCCGCGGATCGGGTCCGGGTCCGGCTCATCGAGGTCGTAATAGCCCTGCTGGCGGCCCAGGGTTTCGAGCTTGTCCCAGGGCTGGATCACCAGCGGCCCCGCCCCGCCGAAACCCGAGGTGACATAGGAGTCGAGGTCGCCGGGCATCGGGTCGAGCTCCCGCCCCGGCCAATCCGCCGGCAGCAGCGCCGCGATATGCTCGATCCCGATCGTCACGGTCTGACCCCAAGCGGAAACGCCCGCGGCATTCTTGCCGCGAGCGCCCCCTCTTGTCGATCTAGCGATTGTCGAGCTGCGCCCGCACCGCCCCCAGGCCCAGGCGAGTTATCTGGTAGGGGCCGGATTGCTGCGAGGCGATGAGCCCGCGCCGCCGCAGCTTTTGGAAGATGCCGAGCGTGCAGTCGCTCAGCACCCAGCCCTCGCGGTTGAAGCAGAGCACTTCGATGATCTTGCCGCGCGCATCCTTCTCGAAGGTGATGCGGCCGCCTTGCGCCAGCGCGTGCAGCACGCGCTGTTCGTGTTTCGAAACGTTCAACGGAAAAGCTCCCGATGCCGGAACCAGGAATTGCCGGCGCTGGCATGCGGGCGCGCGAAAAGGCGGCCCGCCGGCGCGGCAGGTTCGATCAGCGGCGTTCAGGAACCGAGATACGTCGGACCGGAATGGCCCGGAAATCCGTCAGCCGGTTCCCTAGTACCGCACGAGGGCGGCAATGGGAGACATAGACACTCGCACAAGAACGCTCCGTCTGGCGGAGCGCGCTCTTGGTAGCGAAGCACGGGTGGTTCTGTCAATCTCCCGAGGACAATAAACCTCCGGGACCACCTCGCCCCATGCCCCTCAGCGCCGTCTCGATCAAGGGCTACCGCTCGATCCGCAGCCTCTATCTGCCGGTCGAGGCTTGCTCGATCTTCATCGGCGCCAATGGCGTGGGGAAGACCAACCTCTACAAGGCACTCGGCCTGCTGCGCGCGGCGGCGGAAGGCACGATCACCCGCGCCATCGCGCAGGAAGGCGGCATTGAATCCGTGTTGTGGGCGGGCAAGAAGCGCCGCGGCGATCCGGTGCGCCTGGTTCTCTCAGCTCACTTCGAAGAGATGCAGTACGACGTCGAGATTGGGTTGCCGCCACCACCACCCTTCAACACTGAAGCAGCCTTTACGATCGAGCCGCTGGTAAGGGAAGAGCGCCTGATGCTCCTTAACGGCCGGCGCAAGATCGTGATGATGGAGCGGCGGGGGCCGATGGTCGCGCTGCGCAATGAATCCGGCGCCCGCGAAGTGCACAAGGCTGCGGTCCTGTCATCAGAAACCGCGCTGGCGGCATTCAGGGATGCGTCGCGCTTTCCCGAGGTTGAAGCCGTCCGGCGCGAGCTGCTGGAGTGGCGGCTGTATCACGACTTCCGCACCGATGAAGCATCTCCCATCCGTCAGCCGTGCCACGCCATCACCACGCCGACCTTGAGTTCGGACGGCCGCGACCTGGCTGCCGTGCTGGCCACTCTTTTCATGATCCGTGGAGATACCGTGGATCTTCAGGCAACCATCGACGACGCCTTTCCTGGCGCCGCGCTTTCGGCGCACATGAGCTTTCCGACGGCACACTCAAATATCTCTGCCTGCTGGGCGCGCTGATGGGCTATCGCCTGCCCTCGCTCATCGCGCTCAACGAGCCGGAGGCGAGCCTGCATCCGTCCCTGCTGCCGCCGCTGGCACGCCTCATTGCCCAGGCGGCGCAGCGCACGCGGATCTGGATTGTCACCCATTCCGAGACGCTCGCCGCCGCCTTGCATGAGGAGACCGGCAAGACCGCGCGCCGCGTGATCAAGGAAAACGGCGCCACCAATATCGAAGGCTTGAAGCTGACCGGCGAGTTCCGCGATGATGAGGACCAAGAAGACTGATCCTCAGGGGGCTTCATGATCAGCGCAAATCTCTCCGGCAAGGTCGCTTTCGTCACCGGCGGCGCCTCGGGCATCGGGCTCGCGACGGTGGAGCGGCTGGCGGCGAACGGCTGCAGCGTGGCGATCAACGACCTTGCCGCCAATCCGCGCCTGGCGCAGGAGGTCAACCGGCTGAAGCATGCCGGACGCAACGTCGCCGCCTTCGCCGGCGACGTGTCGAAATCCGAAGACGTAAACGCCATGATCGACGCGGCCGCCGCGCATTTCGGCCGGCTCGACTTCCTGGTCAACAATGCCGGCACGCCGGGCACCGCGCAGCCGATCCCGGTCGACGATTTCGCGCGGATGGATGACGCGTTCTGGAACAAGCTGGTCTCGATCAACCAGGTCGGCCCCTATCGCTGCCTGAAGGCCGCCGCCCCGCATCTGAAGAAGACCCGGGGCGCCATCG
>JAYRJH010000434.1:0-2450 GCA_041906415.1 Sphingomonas sp.
CAGCCTCACCGGCTGGAGCGCGCTGAACGGCACCTCGACGCTCTGCCAGCCGACCGCACCCTTGACCGGTGCGGACCAGCTTCCCGCCAGGCCGTTCAGGCGCAACAGGAAATTGCCGGTGCCGCGGATGTCGAAGCGCACGCCCTTGTAGCCGCGCACGTCCACCGGCCGGACCGATCCACGCGTCAGCGGCACCGCGAAGCCGGCATAGGCATCGTCCTTCACCGCCATCCGCGCGGAAAGCTGAAGGGCATGGCCGCCGTCGACGCGCGGAACGACCTGGGTGATCTCCACCGACCGGTCGATGCCGCCATCGCCGGTTTCGAGCCGCAGCGTATCGAGCGTGCTGCGCCCGTCTTCCCGCTCGAAATCGTCGACCAGCGGCTTTATCGTGGTGGAGGGCATGTGCGTCGTGCGGTTCGCCTCCGGCAGCGGCGGCGCGCCGGGGCCGATCACGGGCCGCCCGTCGATCACCACCTGTGCGATCTTGTGGATGTCGTCGATCCGCTCCCACGGCCTGCCGTCGATCAGCACGAGATCGGCGCGCTTGCCGGGAGCGATCGTGCCGCGATCCCCGTCCTGCGCCATGATCCGCGCGCTGGTCTGCGTCGCGGCGACCAGCGCCTGCGTGGGCGTGAGGCCCGCGCGCACCAGCAGCTCCAGCTCATGCAGGGTGGAGCTGCCGTGCGGCGTCGCCGGCATGCCCGCATCGGTTCCGACCCCGATTGGCACGCCGGCGTCGAACAGCACCTTCACATTGTGCAGCGCATGGCCGAACTTGGCGACGCCCTGGAGATAGCGGGGATCGTCCGGCTTCTGCGGCTGCCCCGCCTTGTCGGGATCATAGACGGCCAACGTGGGCACCATCGCCATCTTCGAGGTGACGATGACCTTCACCTCATCGGGCGTGAGATCGCGATCCTGCAGGACATGGGCGAGCGAATCCACCCCGGCGCGCGCCGCGACCAGCCCGCGCTCCACCGTAACCGTATGGGTGAGCACCTTCCACCCCGCCTTGTGCGCGGCATCGGCGAGCGCGTGGAGCGTCCATCCGTCCATGCTGGTGTTGTCGGGCGCCATGCCGTAGCGCCAGCCGTCGGTGAAGCCCTTGATGAGATCGGGCTTGTAAGGTTTCAGCCGCTCGATCGCGGCGCGCGCGGCGGTGGGGGTGTTGATCCAGATGGTCGTCGCCTGATCGCCCCAGTCCGCGCCGTGGCCGCCCGGCGTGCTGATCCGCGCGGCGAAATTCACATGCGGCGCGACCAGCGTCTTCAGCCACTCGCGGCGCGGCGCGTAGCTTTCGGGCTGCTCGTGGAAATCGTTGACCGTGGTGACGCCGGACCGGGCATAGGCCGTGGCGATCTGCGGCGTGGTGTTCGGCTCGCCCGCCGGGGTCCAATGGGTGTGAAGATCGAACAGGCCGGGGATCAATGCCTTGCCGCGCGCCTGGATCACCCGCGCGCCGCTCGGAGCCTTGCCGCCCGGCGTCACCGAAACGATCCGCCCGTCGCGGATCACCACCGTCGCGACCCGCGGCGCCGCCCCGGTGCCGTCGAACACGGTGGCGCCGACGATGGCGAGCGCACCGTCACCGGAGGCAGCGGCGAGCGGCGCGGCGCCGGCTATCGCGCCGACGAGCAGCAGGCCGAAGCCGATGCGGGCGGAAAATCGAATTGTCATTGCTGCATCCTCGTCAGGTCTGATCCAGTGAGCCAGTCGTCCTCGCCGATCGGCGCGCCCGGCGGGATTTCGGGCGGCTTCGCCACCGGTTCGGCCAGCGCGCGAAGCTGCGCCGCGGGGCCGGTAAGCATGGCCGACAGATAGGCGCAGGCATCGGTTTCCGTGGCATCGCCGGCGCAATTGCGCAACCGCTCGCCGAAGCGCGTCGCGGCACCGCGCACCACGCCGAGCGCGGTGGCGGAAAGGCGCTTGTCCTGCATCACCGTCGCCAGCCGCACGGCGTAGCGGGCGCGGACGCGACGGCGCAATTCGCCCTGCCGCCCACCCGATCCGGGCACGAGCGCGGCGGAAAGCCCGTCGAGCATCTCACCCAGCGACAATTGCCCCGGATCGACGCGGGCCTGTTCCACCAGCCGGTTGAGCCGCTCCGGCGCGAGCAACGCCTCCAGCGTCTGGTCCGCCGCCGTCTCCGCCGCGCTGGGAAGATCGAATGGCGCGGCCGTGTTCGACGGGAACAGCTCGATCTCATATTGCGGATCGGGCGTGCCCGGCTGCACGGACGACAGATGTTCGAGCAGCCGGTCCGGCAGATCGAGCAAGGCCGGATCGAGCGTGCCGATCAACGCCTTCAGCGCCGCGCGCTGCTTCTCCGCCGGAACGACCGTGGCGCGATCATGCCCGTCGCCCGCGACAGCATAGCTGTAGTCCACCCCGCCGATCAGCTTCGACACGGCTGTCACCTGATAGCGGTGATAGAGATAGATCGGCAC
>JAYRJH010000435.1:0-2441 GCA_041906415.1 Sphingomonas sp.
ATCCTCAAACCGGTCGAGCGCGAGATCATCGCCACGCCCGAGGTCGCAAGCTATTCGCGGCGGACCGGCCTGCAGCTCGGCGGCGGCCTAACCGAGGCCGATGAAGGCGATTACTTCATCCGGCTGAAGGGCGGCTCACGGCGGCCGATCGAGGACGTGATGGCCGATATCCGCCAGCGCGTCGAAGCCAAGGTGCCGGGGGTCGAGGTCGAGACCGCGCAATTGATGGAAGACCTGATCGGCGATCTGACCGCCGTGCCGCAGCCGGTCGAGGTCAAGCTGTTCGGCGATAGCGATGTCGAGCTTGAACAAGCCGCAAAGCGCGTCGGCGACGCGATCGGCAAGGTCCAGGGCGTCGTCGAGGTGGTCGACGGCTTGCGCGTGGCGGGCGACGATATCTCGATCAAGGTCGATCCCGCTCGCGCCGCTCAGCAGGGGCTCGATCCCGATGTGGTGGGCAGCCAGCTCGCGACGATGATCGGCGGCAACCTTGCCACCCAAATCCGTATCGGCGAACAGCTCGTCACGGTGCGCGTCCGCGCGCCCGCCGACCTTCGCTCGCGCGCAGAGCAGCTCGGCCAGCTCGTGCTGGTCGCGCCCGATGGGCACGGCGTGCGCGTGTCGCAGGTGGCACAGATATCGGTCGAGGCCGGCCAGAAGCAGTTGACGCGTGAGAACCTCGCGCCGTTCATCGATGTGACGGCGCGGCTCGAAGGCCGCGATCTCGGCTCCGGCATGAAGGCGGTGCGCGCGGCGATCGTGGGGCTGGCCCTGCCGTCGTCAATTCGCGTCGAATATGGCGGGCTCTACCAGCAGCAGCAGAAGAGCTTCGCCGACCTGTCGATGGTGTTCGCGGCTGCGTTGCTCCTGTCGGCGCTGCTGCTGACGTTCCTGTACGAGCGGGTGACGTGGACACTGTCGGCGATCGCGACGGTCCTGCTGTCGGCCGCGGCGGTGCTGCTCGGCCTGTGGATTACCGGCATCGAGCTCGACATCTCCGCGCTGATGGGGCTGACGATGGTGGTCGGCATGGTCACCGAGCTGGTTATCTTCTTCATGGCCGAACTCGACGCAACCAAGCCGCTCGGCCTCGACCAGCTCCGCGAGGCGGGCGCCAAGCGGCTGCGCCCGATCCTGATGTCGGCGCTGATCGCCATCCTCACCCTCGCCCCGCTCGCGCTCGGCATCAGCCGGGGCGCGGGGCTGCAGAAGCCGCTTGCGACCGCGATCATCTTCGGCCTCACCGCCGCCGTGCCGCTCGTGCTGCTGTTCCTCCCGGCGATGATGCTGGGGCTGCAAAGGCACCGGCGCGAGCCCGAACCGATCGCGCGTACAAGCCCCGGCGAGGATAACTAGCGATGGCCGATGGACGCGGTTTGCGATCCTACTACGCGGCAGCCGAGCCGAAGCTTCTCGCGGGCCTGCTGGTCCTCGGAACGCTGCTGCTCGGGCTGGCGAAAATCATCGAGGATGTCGTCAATCAAGAATCGGGCAGTTTCGACCGCAGCGTGCTGATGGCGCTGCGCGTTTCGAGCGATCCGTCGATCCCGGCCGGCCCTGCGTGGCTGGCGCAATCGGCGGTCGACGTCACAGGTCTGGGGAGCCCGACGATCATCACCGTGGTGACAGTGATCGCGGTGCTCTATCTGGCCCTTGCCGGAAAGCGCCGACTGAGCCTGTTGGTTGCGGCATCGATCGGGCTCGGCGCAATCCTCGAAAAATCGCTCAAGCTGGCGTTCGATCGCGCCCGTCCGGAGATCGTGCCGCATCTCGTCTCGGTGCACTCGCCGAGTTTTCCCAGCGGCCACGCCACATTATCGGCATTCACCTATCTGACGCTCGGCGCGTTGCTCGCGCGCGCCGAGACGCGGCAGCGCGTGCGCTTGTTCGTGCTGATCGTCAGCGTCGCGATCACGCTGCTGATCGGCGCCAGCCGCGTGTATCTGGGCGTGCACTGGCCGACCGATGTGCTGGCCGGCTGGACAATCGGCGCGGCCTGGGCGCTCGGCACCTGGTTGATCGCCGAATGGCTGCGCTGGCGCGGCGGCGAGCCGGACTGATCCGCGACGCCCAAGCTGCTCATCAACATTATATTTTCGCAATGTTGCCGGCGAGCATGGATCGGCTGTTCCCTCCACCGGCGACAACCGACATGATCGCACCACACCGATCACCGGAGATTTCGCCCATGCGTTCATCGATCGCCCGCCGCTTCGCGCTTGCCGCAATCGTAACGTTTCTCGCCAGCGCCGCCGTCGCGGCACCGTCGAGCTACAAGGTGACCAAGCAAGTGCCTGGCCCCGATGGCGGATGGGATTATGCGTCGGTCGATCCGGCAGGCCGCATGCTGTATGTGGCGCACGGCAATAGCGTGATGTCGATGGCTCTGGCGGACGGCGATCGCGTCGCCAGCTTCGGCATTGTCGCCCATGCCCATGCCG
>JAYRJH010000436.1:0-2439 GCA_041906415.1 Sphingomonas sp.
GCGATACGAGTGCCGGTGACGATGACGACATCGTCCTCGCCGCCACCTGCTGCTCCGGCCCGGCCTTCGGCCGGTGCCAGCGTGGAAGCGCCGCTCTGCGCGTGGGCCGGTGAAACACCGGCGATAGCGGCCAGCACAAAAGCAGAGGTGGCCACGCCCGCGCGCAGCCCGCCCCGAATCCTGATCATGATGCAAACCCCCGGTAAGAACGATCGGAAACTTGTCCGGACGCTCGCTTAGGAGCGCATTGTGACGGTGCGGTTTCTCGCGCGGGACAGGCTTATGACAGCTCGGCCGAGGCGATCCGGGGCGTTCATCGATTCACAGGATCACCCGAGTGTGCTCGACACGCATCTGGCGGAAAGCGACTATCTCGCCGGAGACGAATATACGATCGCGGATATCGCGGTCTGGCCCTGGTATGGCGGGCTGCTGACCGGCGTCTATGGAGCGGAGGAGTTTCTTTCGTCCGGCGAATATGGCAATCTTCTCCGCTGGGTCGATCAGATCGCCAGCCGCGAGGCGGTGCAGCGCGGACAGATCGTTAACCGCGTGATCGGCGACCGGCAATTGCGCGAGCGCCACGACGCGAAAGATTTCGATACGGTCGGTGGCAGCAAAGGCGTGTGAAACGACATATGAACCTGAGCCGATCTCCGGATTGGTCGTCGGGATGCTATCGTCAATATCGTGGGAAGGTCGGAATAGGCTCGAATACCAGCGAAAGCAGACCGTAAAGCGCCGTCGCGATCAGCAGCCCGCCCACCAGCATGATGAGCTGACGCGGTGGAATATGCCTGACCAGTGACGCGCCGATAGGCGCCGCGACCAAGCCACCGATCAGCAATCCGGCGGCGGCGGTCGTGAACGCCTCGGCCCCAAGCGTGCTTATGAATCCCGCCAGCACTGTCACTGTCACGAAGAACTCAGCGGCGTTGGCGGTCCCGATCGCCATGCGAGGTGTCGCGCCTTGCGCGAGCAGATGGCCGGTGACCACCGGCCCCCATCCGCCCCCGCCAGATGCATCGAGAAAGCCCGCGATCAGGCCGACCGGCCCGACGAAGCGCACGCGTCGATAGGTGTGTGGCCGACGCGGACCGCGCCAGATGAGATAAGTGCCGATCGCGGCAAGATAGACGAACATCACCGGCTGCAGGACCGGCTGATGGATCAGGGCGAATATCCACACGCCGATAAAGCCCCCGATGATTCCGGGCAGGACGAGGCGCGCGAAGAGCGGCCAGTCGACATTGCGCCGCGCGATATGGGCAAGGCCGGACATGCCGCTTGCGAAGCTCTCCGACGTGCGGACCGCCGACGACGCACCTACGGCCGGAACGCCGAGCGCGATCAACAGCGTGTTGGAAAGAACGCCGAAAGCGAGACCCAATGTGCCGTCGACAAGCTGGGCAAGGAAGCCCACGACGATGAACGGTGCGAGATCCGCCCAGGGAATACCACCTATCATCGAACGTTTGTCCGCTGGAACCGTGCCGCGATATTGCGGATGCCGCGGGAGGGCGCTGTCAGCAGATAACCGATGGGAAAGAGCAACGCGATGACCGACAAGGCGCCGCTGATCGCCGCATCCGCGCCCACCAGCCACGGAATGACCGCCGCCCAGATCGAAACAGCCAGCGTGACGATGAGGATGCGTTCCGCTTCGGTATCGTCGAAGCCCAGCGGGATTCTCCTCGCATTGACGTCGAACAGCGCCTTGAGGCCAAGCTCGGTCCTGCCGCGCCGGTCGACCAGCACGGAGGGAAACGCCGCCCGCGCGAGGCAATTGAGCCCGGCGGCGATCAGCCGCAGACCGACCGCGCTGGCGAACCCGCCAGCATAGATGTTGCGATCGCCGATCGCACGCAGCGCGGCGCGGCCGCCGAACACGAGGTCGACGATCGCGTCACCTTCCGCCAGCGCGGATTCGGGAGGCGGTTGATCATGCGTGGTCGCGATCCAACGGAGGATCGCCCCGGGGACGTCCAGCCCGGTCGCGCGCTCGAGCCCCTGAAAGCCTGGCGCGGAATTCGCCTCGCAGATGCGATAGCCATCCTCATCGAACAGGATGTCGATGCCGGTGACGTCGAGATCGAGCGTCTCGGCGGCCCGGACGGCAAGCTCCACCATATCCTGTGGCGGGTTGTAGGCTACAGCCGAGCCGCCCAGCGAAACATTCGATTTGAAGCCTCCGGTCTGCGAGCGCCGCTCCATCGCGGCCACCACCCGCCCGCCGACGACCAGCACGCGCACGTCGCGCCCGTGACTTGCCCGGATATAATGCTGGAGCACGAATTCGGCCTGCGCCTGAATGAACCGCACCGGGTTTGCCGGGGGCTCCAACTCCTGAGAAGGTGGAGCCGATATGAGCAAGACGCCGAACAAGTTTGCGCCGGAAGTCCGCGAGCGCGCGGTGCGGATGGTGGTGGACCACGAGCG
>JAYRJH010000437.1:0-2436 GCA_041906415.1 Sphingomonas sp.
CGGCACCGGCTTCAGCCACGGGAATTTCTCGCCCGTCGCCAGCCGCGAATAGAAGCCGTGCGGCGCGCGCGCGCGATAGATGGTCGATTCGGCCATGTTCGGGCACACCAGCAGCAGGGTCGCGCGGTGGCGCTTCATGATCGCGCGCGCTTCCTCCGGCGACCGGCTGAAGGTGTGCTGCACGTCCAGGATCGCATCGCCGTTGCGGTGATATGGCCCGGCGATCGCGGAATGATGCGTCAGCGTGATGAGGCGCGGGCCGAGATCGACGAAGGTGAACACGATCTGCGGCGGCAGCCGGTCGAGCGGTTGCATCGCGGGCAGGGTGACGCAGCGGCCGGAGGCTCTGTTCACCCGCTTCACATAGGCATCGGGCTTGTCGAGATCGGTATATTTCAGCGTCAGCCCCGAAAACAGGCCGGAGATCAGCAGGAACCCGCCCACCGTGCCGAACACGCGCACGAACAGCGATTTGTGATCGAGCAGCCGCGGCAACAGCAGCCACGCCAGTGCCGCGACGCCCGGCACCGCCAGCAATTGCGCCGCCGGCCCCGCGCGGATCTGCCACAGCAGCATCGCGGCGGCGAAGACGGCGAAGAGCGTGACGCTCGCCCAGCCCGCCAGCGCTTCCGGCGAACGGCGCGCGCGCCATGTGGCGATGATCGCGCCGATCATCCCCATCACCGGCATCGCCGCCACCGGGAAGCCGACACGGAACGGGTGCTTGAAGATCGGCTTGGCCTCGCGGATGTTGCCGAGCCAGTTTGCGTAAAGCTCGTCCGACACCTGTTCCGGCCGGCCGAGGCATTGCGGGAAGACGAGCGCGAACGCGCCCGCGATCACCGCGCCCGCCGCCACCGCCAGCGCCAGCCGCGCGCCGCGATGCCGGGGCGAGGCATAAGCGAGCACGAGCAGGAACGCCCCCGCCAGCACCATCACGGAGAGCCACACCGGCGTCAGCGCGTCGCAGCGGAGCACGCGATTGTCATAGGAGGCGAAGGCGGCATAGCCGGCCGCCGATCCGCCCGCGAGCGTCAGCGCATAGGCCGCCAGCCGATCGCGCGACTCCGCCCGCCATACCCAGCCGAGCGCGATGATCGCGCCCGCCATCACGGCATAGGGCAGCATCTCCAGCCCGATCGTCAGCGACACCGCGCTGGCGATGCCGACGATCGCGCCGCCGCGCGGGCCGTTGCGGTCGCACAGCCCCGCCACCGTCAGGCTCAGCATCGCGAGCTGCCAGCCGTGGTGGTCGATGCGCTCCGGCATGAACATCAGCAGCGCCACGGTGGAGCAGAGCAGGAACACGATCGCGAGCGGCCATGCGAGCGGCGCGACCAGCCGCCGCACCGTCGCCGCCAGCCCGACCATTGCGAGCGAGAGCGGCAGCAGGGGCGCGATCCCGCACGCCAGCCTCTCCGCCTCGCCGGTGCCGACGAAGGGGCGGAACAGCAGGATCAGCGCCGCGATGGGCAGGTCGACCAGCCGGGTCCAGTGGATGTTGAAGCCGGCCGGCGGATTGAGGCGATAGTTGCGCAGGTCATACCATCCCTGCCCGTCGAGCAGCGCGCGGACCTGCATCAGCCGCATGTTGTCGTCGGTGTCGCCGAGCGACAGCCAGTGGATCGCCGCCCAGCGATCGATGATATACCACAGCGCGATCACCGCCCATGCGATGAACGTGAGCCGAAGCCAGTGACGATCGAGCATGGAAGCGAGCGACGGTTTCAAGGGGGACTTTCCTCAACCGGCGGGGAGCTTATAGACGCCGGTTCGCCGCTGTATCGCGGCCAGTGCAAAGGGCAAGGTGTGGAAGCGGTTCGCAGGCATATCCGATCACCCGAGACGCGCGCGCTCTTCTGGCAACTGGTGCGGTTCGGCATCACCGGCGGGCTGGCGACATTGCTCTATGCCGTCGTCTATTGGCCGATCGCCACCTATGCGCAAAAGGCGTGGCCGCTGGCGAACAGCGCGACCTGGCCGGTGGCGGCGAACCTGCTCGGCTATCTGGTGGCGATGCTCTCCGGCTATGTGATGCACAGCAAGTGGAGCTTCCGCGGCCATGGCGAGCGCGACAATCTGGTGCGCACGGGCGGGCGGTTCTTCATCGTCTCGCTGGTCAGTCTCGGGCTGAACACCTTCTTCGTCTGGCTGCTGACCGGGCCGATGCACGGGCCGACATGGTGGCCGCTGGTGCCGATCGTGTTCGTGACGCCGCTCGTCACCTTTGGCCTCAACCGCGTGTGGGTGTTCGCCTGATGGATCGTCGCGTTTATGACCGGATGGCGGAGCATGACAGCACGCATTGGTGGTATCGCGCGCGCCGCGACATCCTCGCCGACTATATCACGCGCGAAGGCCGGTTGCCGAAGGACGCGAAGATCCTGGAGATCGGCTGCGGCACCGGGCACAACCTGCCGATGCTCGCCACCTTCG
>JAYRJH010000438.1:0-2416 GCA_041906415.1 Sphingomonas sp.
CGTTACTACACGCCATCGGGCCGTTCGGTGCAGGAGGGCGGGATCGAGCCGGATATCGCCGTGCCGCAGCTCTCCGACCCCGATTACAAGGCGCGTCCGGTGTTCCGCGAGGCGGATCTGCGGCGGCACCTCATCAACGAGGTGAAGACGGACAACAAGGTGCTGGAGGAGGATACGAAGGAAGATCCGCGCTTCAGCGCCACGCCGGACCAGCTCAAGAAGGAATCGATCGGGGACTTCCAGCTCTGGTATGCGTTGAAGACGATCGCGCGGCTGGGCGGGCCGACGCAGGTGGCCGCCGTCACCACCGCACTGCAAAAGGATTATAAGGACAAGGAAAAGGACGCCGCGGCAAAATGAGGCATAGCGAGAAACAGGCGCGGCTGATCGCCCTGCTGCTCCCGGCCCTGCTGCTGGCGGGCGCATGGGGATCGCAGCTGATCGGCGGGCTTCATCCGTGCGAGATGTGTCATTGGCAGCGCTGGCCGCATTATGGCGCGGTCGCCGTGGCGTTGCTGTCGTTCGTCGTGCCGGGACGGGCGGCGAAGGTGCTGCTGGTGGGGCTGGCCGCCGCGCTGATCGCGGTTTCCGGCGCGATCGGGGTGTTCCATGCCGGCGTCGAATATCATTGGTGGCAGGGGATCACCGCCTGCTCCACCGATGTGACCGGCACTGGCGTCAGCACCGACGAGATGCTGCGGCGGATCCTCGCCGCGCCGGTGGTGCGCTGTGACGCGGCACAGTGGAAGATGTTCGGCATCTCGCTGGCGGGCTTCAACGCGATCTTCTCGCTGGGCGGCGCGCTCGTGATCGGCTGGCTGCTGGGGAGGCGCAGGTGAGCTGGAAACCCGGAGATCGCCGCCGCGCGGTCGATTCGATGATCCGCGTCGATCAGGCAGGCGAATATGGCGCGACGCGCATCTATGCCGGCCAACTCGCGATCATGGGCCATCGCTCCGCCGCCGCGCGCAAGATCAGCGGCATGGCGTTGCAGGAGGAACGGCACCGCGCTTATTTCGATCGGCTGATCGCCGAGCGCGGCGTGCGGCCCACATTGCTCCAGCCGTTCTGGAACGTCGCGGGCTTCGCGCTCGGCGCTGTGACCGCGGCGATCGGGCCGGAAGCCGCGATGGCCTGCACCGCGGCTGTCGAAACCGAGATCGACCTGCATTACGAGGAGCAGCTCGAGGCGCTCGGCGCGGACGAGCCGGAACTGGCCGCCGCCATCCGCGAGTTCCAGGCGGAAGAGGTGGAGCATAAGGAAACCGCGCTCGCCAGCGGGGCGGAGGATGCGCCGGCCTATCCCTTGCTGTCGGCGGCGATCCGGCTCGGCTGCCGCTTCGCGATAGCGACGGCGAAACGCATCTGACGGGAGAGAAAGATGCCTGTGCGTTCCTTCATCCTGGCGGCCCTGTTGCTGGCCCCGACCGCGCTTTCCGCGCAGACCGCGACGAAGGAAGCGCCGCCCGAGCCGCTCATCATCCCGCCGCCGTCAGCAAGGGAGATGGCGCTGCCCGGCGCGCAGCGCACGAGCCGGCAGAGCGTGTCGAACGACGTTTCGCACAACGCCCCGGTGAACGGCGTGCTGACGCTCTACGGCAACGAGCGCTGCCCGACCAACAAGGAGGGCGCGGAGGTGGTGGTGTGCGTCCGCCGCTCCGCCGAGGAGCAGTTCCGCATCCCCAAGGAGCTGCGCAATTTCGAGGTGACGCCGGAAAACGCCGCCTGGGCCACGCGTGAGAAGGGCAATGCCGATGTCGGCGCGGTGGGGGTCGGCAGCTGCTCCACCGTCGGCGCGGGCGGGGCGACGGGGTGCTTCGTCCAGCAGGCCAATCGCGCCAAGGCCGAATCCCGCGCGCGCGCGAAGGAAGAAAATCCCGATATCCCGAAATATTGAGCTGGCCGGCATATCGCGCTAACTTCATTCCAGCCGCGTGACTGGCGCAACCGTGGAGCACCACGAGGAAGCGCGGCCCATGCCTGCCGCGCGCCTGGGCGACCCCTGAGAGGAGCCTTGAGCCATGCGCATCGCCTTTCTGCTGTTCCCAAACGTCACCCAGCTCGATCTGACCGGCCCGGCGCAGGTTCTTTCGCGGATGGGGGAGAGCGCGCGGGTCGATCTGGTCGCCGCGTCGCGTGATCCCGTGCCGACCGATGCCGGTTTCGCGATCCTGCCCACCGCCACGTTCGATGAGGTTCCGGGCGCCGATATCCTCTGCGTTCCCGGCGGCTTCGGGATCAACGCGGCGATCGCGAACGATCGCACGATAGACTGGGTGCGCGGCGTGGGCGGCGGCGCGCAATGGGTGACGAGCGTGTGCACCGGTTCGCTGGTGCTCGGCGCGGCGGGATTGCTGGAGGGCTATCGCGCGGCCTGCCATTGGGGCCAGCGCCACATGCTCCCGCTGTTCGGCGC
>JAYRJH010000439.1:0-2404 GCA_041906415.1 Sphingomonas sp.
TCGTGAAATCATAGTCCTCGCGCGCGACGAAATCGATGTCCGGGCTGGCGGCGAGGCTCTTGTCCGGCTCGACCGCCACCTTCGCGCCGACGAAGCCGATCAGGATGTCCGGGTTGCGCTGCTTGATGAGGGCGGCGGTGCGGATGTCCTGATTGAAGCTGGGGGTGGAGGTGTGGAGGATCACCAGATCGCGGTCGTCGAATTCGTGCGCGATGTCCTCCCACGACAGGTCGTGCGCGGGGGCGTCGATCAGCTTCGACCCTTCGACCATCGCGGCGGGCTGCGCGAGCCATGTGGGATACCAGAAGCTCTTCACCTCGCGCTTCATCTGGTAACGCGCGCCCGCGCCGCCGTCATAGCCGTCGAACGAAGGGGCCTGCAGGAACAAAGTGCGCATCATGACGTGAGTTTCTCCACCTGGGTTTCGACCCGGCCGTTGCCCGCCATATGAAGCCGCGTTCCGCGCCAATCAACCGACCGGACGAGGAAGGACGCCACAAAAATCGCGAAGCCGAGGCAATCGCGCAGGGGAATCAACAGGTAAGACGCCGGTCGGGCGCCCGTGATCCGGTCCGCCGTCCATGCGGTGATGAGCCGCGCGGCGAGCGCGAAGGCCACGACCGGAGTCGCGAGTCCCGGCGCGAAGGGAATCGCCAGCAGCGCGAGCGGCAGCGGATAGCCGATGACGGAGGCCGCATAGGCTGCCCCCGGCACCAGCCCGCGCACCGTCGCCGCCCAGCGCAATTCGTGCCGCCACAGGGCCGCGAGGCTGGTTTCGTCGCTGGCGTGGACGACCAGCATCGGCGGCACCGCGACGGTGAGGCCAAGCTCCTCCACCGCCGCGCCGATCGCATGATCGTCCGCCAGCACGTCGGCGAAGCGCGCGAAACCGCCGATCGCGTCGAGCGTCTCGCGGCGCATCGCGATGGTCGATCCCATGCACGGCCGCGCCATCCCCAGCGCGACGCCGAACACCGCGCCGGGCAGGAATTGCCAGTTCAGCCCCGCCGCCGCGACGCGCGACCAGAAGCCCGCGTCGCCGCGCCCGGCATAGAGGCACGTCACCGCTCCCGCGCCCGGCGTGTCGAGCGCGGCGAGAAGGCGCGCGAGATAATCGGGCGCGACCGCGATGTCGCTGTCGCTCAGCACGATCACGTCGTGCCGCACATGGGCCGCCATGTTGACGAGATTGGAGACCTTCCCGCTCGCGCCATGGCAGGCGGGATCGAGCACCAGTTCGACGCCCGCCCCCACCGTCGCTATCCCCTCCACCACGCCGATCGCCGGATCGTCCGCGCGCTGGACGCCGCACAGCATCTGCACCGGCCCGCGATGCTTCTGGACAAGGAAGGTGGCGAGATTGTCGGCCAGCCGAGGCTCCGCGCCATGCAGCGGCTTGAGCAGGGTCACGCCTTCATCGCGCACCGGCGCGTCGGTCGGCGCGGCGAAATAGCGGCACAGCACCCACGCCGCCGCCAGCATGTAAAGCGCCCCCGCCCCGCTCAGGAGCATCAGCGCGCCACTTATGATCGCCGCCCATTGCACATCGCCGCTCTATCGCCTCGCCGCGTCGCTGTGTAGGGCGGTGCGGTGCAGCAAGGTTCCGGCGATATCACCCTCGTGACCGGCGTGTCCGGCTTCGTCGGCTCTGCCGTGGCGCGCGCACTGGCGGCGGAGGGGCGCGCGGTGCGCGGTCTGGTCCGCGCCTCCAGCCCGCAGGCGAACCTGAAGGACTTTCCCGGCACGCTCGTGGAGGGCGACCTGCGCGATCCAGCGAGCGTGGCGGCGGCGATGCGCGGGGTGCGGCACCTGTTCCACGTCGCGGCCGACTATCGCCTCTGGGCGCCCGACCCGGAAGAGATCGTCCGCAACAACCGCGCAAGCACCGGGAATGTGATGCGCGCCGCGCTGGCCGCCGGGGTGGAACGCGTGGTCTATACCTCCAGCGTCGCCACGCTGAAGCCTTCCGACGGCGCGCCCGCCGACGAAAGCCGCGCCGCCACGCCGGAGCAGGCGGTGGGCGTCTACAAGCGCAGCAAGGTGATCGCCGAGCGGCTGGTGGAGGCGATGGTGCGTGACGAAGGGCTGCCCGCCGTGATCGTCCAGCCCTCCACCCCGATCGGCCCGCGCGACGTGAAGCCCACGCCGACGGGCCGCATCATCGTGGAGGCGGCGAACGGCAGAATGCCCGCCTTCCTCGATTCCGGCCTGAACCTCGTCCATGTCGATGACGTCGCCAGGGGGCACCTGCTCGCGCTGGAGCATGGGCGGATCGGGGAACGCTATATCCTCGGCGGGCAGGACGTGATGCTGGGCGGGATGCTGGGCGAGATCGCAGCGATCGTCGGCCGCAAGCCGCCCAAGATCCGCATCCCGCGCGCGCCTTTGTTCCCGCTGGCATGGG
>JAYRJH010000015.1:0-2809 GCA_041906415.1 Sphingomonas sp.
AGCACGAAGCGATCAGCGGAAAGAGATGGAACGTCTTCATGGAACCTCCTGTTGCTCAGAGGCTCCTCCTGCTTGACCGTTCCGCCGGCGCTCTCACCCGAAGGAGGCGGGCGCCGGCTGGTCGGCAGTCATTACGCTAGTGCAGCAATCTATCCTTTCTGTTGCTGGATCGTGTCGAAATATTGCTGGCGATCAGCTCAGGCCGCGAGTGTTGCCAGCCGGCCACGGTCCCCGCCGAGCAGCTCCACCGTGGTGCCGGCGGCGCGGCGGCGCTGGAGCCAGTCGCGCAGCATCTCCGCGCTGGTATGGTCGAGCGCGGCGAGGCGGGTCATGTCGATCCGCACCGCCTTGCCCGCCGGCACGCGATCCAGCGTGTCGGAGAGCTTCGGCAGGCTGACGAAGGTCGCCGCGCCGTCGAGCGCGATATGATGCGCCTCGCCCGCCGGCTCCTCCTCGATCCGCAGGCGCAGGCGGCGAAGATGCGGCAGCAGCTCCAGCAGGGAGAGGCCGATGCCGACCAGCACGCCGGTCAGCAGATCGGTCGCCACCACCATGATGAGCGTCGCGGCCCAGATCGCCACGGGCAACGGGCCGTGATCGCGCAGCAGGTGCTTCGCATGGGTCAGGCTCACCAGCCGCCAGCCGGTGACGACGAGGATCGCGCCCAGCGCCGCCATCGGGATCTCGCGCAACAGCCACGGCAGCAGGGCGACGAAGCCCAGAATCCACACGCCGTGCAGGATCGCGGAAGCGCGGGTGATCGCGCCGGCCTGCACGTTGGCGGAGGAGCGGACGATCACGCCCGTCATCGGCAGCGCGCCCGCCGCGCCGCACAACAGGTTGCCGACGCCCTGCGCGCGCAATTCCTTGTTATAGTCTGTGCGCACGCCGTCATGCATCTTGTCCACCGCCGCCGCGGACAGCAGCGTCTCGGCAGAGGCGATGAAGGCGATGGCGAGCGCGGCCGCCAGCACCGACGGATCGAGCCATTTGGCCCAGAAGGCGCCTTCCGGCAGCGCGATCGCGGCCGTGATCGATTCGGGCACGGCCACCTTGGCCACGTCCAGCCCCAGCGCGATCGTCAACAACGTGCCCGCGAGCACGCCGACCAGCGCGCCGGGCGCGAGCTTCAGCGAGGCGGGGCGCCATTTCTCCCACGCCAGCATCGCGCCGATCGTCGCCAGCGCGACGGCGAAGGCGCGCTCCGCCCCCGCCATGTCTGCGGAAAGGCCGAGCAGGCGGCCGGGCATGGCGGCGAGATTGGCGAGGCCGCTGGACAGGGGCTTGGCGTCGAACAGCACATGGAACTGGCCGACGACGATCAGCACGCCGATCCCCGCCAGCATCCCGTGCACCACCGCCGGGCTGATCGCGCGGAACCATCCGCCCAGCCGGAACACGCCGGCCACGATCTGGATCGCGCCGGCGAGGATCAGGATCGGGCCGAGCGCGGAAAGGCCCTTGTCGCGCACCAGCTCGAACACGATCACGGCCAGGCCCGCCGCCGGGCCGCTCACCTGCAACGGCGATCCGGCCAGCGCGCCGACCACGATGCCGCCGATGATGCCGGTGATGAGGCCTTTTTCCGCCGGCACGCCGGATGCGACCGCGATGCCCATGCACAGCGGCATCGCGACGAGGAAGACGACGATCGACGCGGTGAGATCGCGCCCGAAGATGTTGATCCGGCTCATTCCGCGGCTTCCGCCAGCGAGAAATCCGCCGCCAGCCGAGCGGCGGCGGGCACGGCGACCGGCAGCGGCTCATCCTGCCGCACCGCCACGAACCGTCCGGTCGCGCCGTCCAGCGCCAGCATCTGCCCGGCGTGGATATCGACGAACCAGCCGTGCAGCGCGATCTCGCCCCGCGCGATCCCCGCCGCGACGGAAGGGTGCGTGCGCAGGTGCGCGATCTGCACGACGACATTCTCCAGGCTCGCCGCGCGCACGGCCGCGCCGTTCTTCAGCGTGGGATAGGAGGAATCGAGCACGCATTTCGCCGCATGGCTATGGCGCAGCCACGCCGCGACATTGGGCATGTCCGCCGTCAGTTCCGGGTTCACCAGCGCCTTCATCGCGCCGCAATCGGAATGGCCGCACACGATGATGTCGCGCACCTTCAGCGCCGCCACGGCATATTCCACCGTCGAGGAGACGCCGCCGTTCATCGTCGCATAGGGCGGCACGATATTGCCCGCGTTGCGGCAGACGAACAGGTCGCCCGCCTCCGCCTGCATGATGTGTTCGGGCACGACGCGCGAATCGGCGCAGGAGATCATCAGCGCCTTGGGATTCTGCCCATGCGTGGTAAGCTTGGCATAAAGCGCTTGCTGGTTCGGGAAGACCTGCTTCTCGAAGCTGAAGACGCGGCCGATCAGTTCGTTCACGGGATCTGCTCCTGTTATCATGGAGCAGGGGAATTAAGCCGGCAATTTTGCTGCGGCGCCGCGCGATTGTTATCTTTTATGTCTCGCGCGCCGGCAGGCGGATCGCGGCCTCCAGCCCGTGCGGGTCGCGGTTGGAGAGGGTGAGCGTGCCGCCCTCCGCCTGCACCGCCTGCTGCGCGATCGCCAGCCCCAGCCCGAATCCCATCGTGTCGCGCCGCCGGGCCGAATCGAGCCGGACGAAGGGTTGCAGCACCTCGGCCAGCCTGTCCTCCGCTATGCCAGGCCCGTTGTCGATCACGCGCACCGTCACGGCGTCGGGCGTGGCGTCCAGCGCGATCGTCAGCCGCTCGCCGTAATGGAGCGCATTGTCGACAAGATTGGTGAGCGCGCGCTTGAACCCCGATCGCCGCAGCCGCCATTCGA